>SFRS01000217.1 GCA_004562175.1 bacterium
CACGGAAATCCGCAATCTGCAGCGCACCGATATCCGCGAAGCAGAAGAATATTTTGCTCCCGGTCAAAAGGGCTCCTCTGCTATGCCCCACAAGCGCAATCCCATTACCTGCGAAAAGGTCAGCGGTATGGCTCGTTTGCTCCGTGGCTATGCAGTTGCTGGTTTAGAGGATGTGGCTCTGTGGCATGAGCGCGACATCTCCCATTCCTCTGTAGAGCGCGTAATCCTGCCGGATGCCACCATTGCACTGGATCACATGCTGCGCAAATTTACTAATATCATCGACAAGCTGCTGGTATATCCTGATGCCATGATGGCCAACTTGAATAAGACCGGCGGCCTGATTTTCAGCCAAAACCTTTTGATTGCTTTAGTAACCAAGGGTGTGCTGCGCGAGGATGCCTACAAATGGGTACAACGCAACGCTATGGCTCGCTGGCTGGAGGGCGCAGACTTCAAGACCAATGTGGAGGCTGACCCGGATATCAAGAAATACCTGACCGACGAAGAAATCGAGCATTGCTTTGATCCTAAACCCATGCTGCGCAATGTGGATTTGATTTTCTCTCGTTTCGGTTTATAATTGAATAAGTAATAAGGAGTGACCATTAATGTCATCTGTGATTGTATTAGGCGCTCAATGGGGCGACGAAGGTAAAGGTAAAATTGTTGACTACTTGGCACAAAAGGCTGATGCTGTAGTGCGCTATAGCGGCGGCTCCAATGCTGGCCACACTGTTGTGGTTAACGACATTAGCTACAAGCTGCGTCTTCTGCCCTCCGGTGTTCTCTTCAAGGATAAAATCAATGTTTTGGGCAATGGCGTAGTAATCAACCCCGGCGTTGTGCTGGCTGAAATCGCCGGCATGAAGGAAAAGGGCATTGATTGCAGCAATTTGGTGATTTCTGACCGCGCTCATGTAGTACTGCCCTACCACCAACGTTTGGATGAGCTGCAGGAGGAATCTCTGGGCAGCCACAAGATTGGCACCACCAAGGGTGGCATCGGCCCCTGCTATATGGACAAGGTGGCTCGCGTAGGCATTCGCGTGTGCGATTTGATGGAGCCGGAAACCTTTGCTGAAAAGCTGAAGGTGAATATGGAAGCTAAGAATGCTATCATCACCAAGATTTATGGCGCTGAGCCCTTTGATTATGACGCTGTGCTGAAGGAATACTTGGGCTATGCTGAGCAGCTGCGCCCCTATGTAGCAGATACCGGCGTCGTTTTGGACGAGGTTTTTGCTGCTAAGAAAAACGTGCTCTTTGAAGGTGCGCAGGCAACCTTCCTAGATATTGACCATGGCACCTATCCCTATGTTACCAGCTCCAATCCGACTGCTGGCAACGCCTGCACCGGCAGCGGTGTTGGCCCCCGCTTCATTGACCACGTTGTGGGCGTAGTGAAGGCTTATACCACTCGCGTTGGCGAGGGCCCCTTCATTACCGAGCTTTTGGACACCGATGGCCCCGGAACGCAAATCCGTGAGACCGGTCGCGAATACGGCACTGTAACCGGTCGTCCCCGTCGCTGCGGCTGGCTGGATGCTTTCATGCTGCGCTACAGTGCTCGCCTCAATAGCCTCGATTATTTGGCCATTACCCGTCTGGATATTCTGGACCAAATGCCCAAGATTAAAATGTGCGTGGGCTACAAGATTGGTGACGAGGTGCTGAAGCAAATCCCTGCAAGCCTCAATGTTTTGGCCAAGGTAGAGCCCATTTATGAAGAGTTTGAGGGTTGGATGACCGATATCAGCGGCATCCGCGAATATGACAAGCTGCCTGAAAACGCTAAGAAGTATTTGACTCGCATTGCCGAGGTTTCCGGCGTAGAGCTGGGCATTGTTTCCGTAGGCCCCAACCGCGAGCAAACCATTGTGCTCAAGGAGCTGTTGTAAGCCTTCCTAGCAAGAGTAATTTTTATCCTGCATCCTCGGGTGCAGGATTTTCTTTTTGTGCTGAGTAGAGGAGAAAGATGTTTTTCTTGCAGTATTGCCTGTAGTAGGCTATAATGAATACGGACATTTATCTGTGATGTTGGCTACAAATGAGCTTTTCATAGTGAATTGTTGTTAGGGAGTATCTCGCAAATGAGGGAGGAAATAATTATGGAAAGAAAAGTTGGTACTGTTTCCCGTGGTGTTCGTTGTCCGATTATCCGTGAGGGAGATAATTTACCTGAGATTGTTGTCAATAGTGTGTTAGAGGCTGCGGCAAGCGAAGGCTTTAGCCTGCGTGACAGGGATGTTATCGCTGTCACTGAGTCCGTTGTAGCACGCTCTCAAGGCAATTATGCCACCATAGAGGATATTGCTGCTGATGTGAAGGCCAAATTAGGCGGGGGCACCATTGGCGTGATTTTCCCCATTCTGTCCCGCAATCGCTTTGCTATTTGCTTGAAGGGTATTGCCATGGGTGCAAAAAAAATCGTGCTCATGCTCAGCTATCCTAGCGATGAGGTGGGTAACGCTTTGATTACCTGGGACCAAGTGGATGAGGCTGGCATCAATCCTTATAGCGATGTGCTCACCTTGGAAAAATATCGTGAGCTTTT
>SFRS01000218.1 GCA_004562175.1 bacterium
AACTGCTTTTGCTGCAACTAACGACCAAGCTGATAAGCCCACCATGCGTGAGCGTGTAAACCGCATTCTCTGTGAAAACCGCGGTGACTGTCCTGCTCCCGCCGACCAACAGGGTCCTCGCTTCGGCAAGCACCACAAGGACTTCAAAAAGCTGAGTCCGGAAAAGCGCGCCGAAATGGAAAAACGTCGTGCAGAATGGGAAAAGATGACTCCGGAGCAACGCCAAGAAGCCAGAGCAAAATGGCAAAAGGAACGCCAGGAGCGCCATGACCAAAAAGCCAAGGAGGCCATGGCCAAGCTGACTCCCGAGCAACGCGCTGAGGTTGAAGCCTTTATCAAAGAGGATATGGCACAACGCCAAGCTCGCCGCGAAAAGCTGCAAAACATGACCCCAGAGCAGCGCCAAGCAATCAAGGCTAATCGCCCTCTGAAAATGAAGGATGGCAAGCATTTCATGGGTCCCAAGGACGGCAAGCACTATAAAGGTCATAAGGATGGTAAGCACTTCCGTGGTCATGGCCCTGTAGGTCCGCGTCCCGACTGCCCCGCACCTGAATGCCCGGCAGCACCTGCTAAATAAAAACGATTTTCTCTCCTAAACACTAAAACCAGAAACACTTCCTTTCCCCTTTTCTCCTAGCAAAAAAGCTCATGTTTCACCGACTAATCAGTGAACATGAGCTTTTTATTTGCATTAGATATTCTTTTTTGATTTAGTTCTTCCTACTTGAACAAGCCGAAGCGTTGGCCCACAGCGAGAATCCTTCTGCCGATAAAGGGTATATTATCCAGATCTTCTTTGCTCAGGCCACCAAAAGCAATCAAGGCCAGAGCATAGGTCGGGACCGCTGCCGCCATGGCAAAAAGCACACACCACATGCCGAACTGCTCCGTAAAGGAAAGGACCATGTAAATCACGGCACCCATAACACCGCTTGCTAAAAGAGGCTTCAATAAACTGCCCATGGAAAAGGTGAAGCCAGTATACTTATAAATAAAGCCCATGTTAATAATGGCAGCCACCGCGAAATCCGCCACTGTAGCCATGGAGGCACCCTTGATGCCCAAAAAGGGAATAGCCGTGAGCCACCAGCTCATAACAACCTTCACAACGCAGGCCAAAATCATATTGATAACCGGAATAGCTGTTTTGCCAAGGCCCTGCAGGATACCGGTGCTGATTTGATGCATGCCCAAAAAGAGAATGCCTACGCTCATAGTTTGGATGGCTCCTGCTGCACCTGGTGCATTATAAATCAAGGCTGCCACCTTTTCGGCCAAGAAAAAGAGGCCCATGAAGCAAGGGAAGGTAATGATCATAGCCACGCGAAAGGCCAGACGAATTTTGTCGCGAATAGCATCAAAGCGTTCCAAGGCTCGGGATTCAGAAATGGAAGGCACAAGGCTAATGGTCATGGCTGCTGTGAATATGGTAGCCAAATTTACCAGAGGCACTGCCATACCGGTCAGATAGCCAAAAAGCTCTGTAGCATGACGCACGTTGAATCCTGCCACCTCCAAGCGCTGGGGCACAATCAAAAGGTCTAGGTTAGCACCGATGGGTAGCATAAGACTGGTCAAGGAAACGGGCAAAGCAAGCTTCAGCAAGCGTTTGATAATATGACCCGCACTTTCCTGAGGGATGCTGTCATCCTGCGCCTCAATTTCAGCATGCAGGCGACGCTTCAGACGACGATAGAACCACATGAGCACCAAGAGTGCGCAAAAGGCACCGGCACCGGCACCCATGCTGGCACCACCTGCCGCGTAAGCCAAGCCATAGGGCATGAACAAGTCCGCAAAAACCAGCATGGTAATGACACGCACCAGCTGTTCTACGACCTCGCTGGTGGCTGTGGGCGTCATAATCTGCCAGCCCTGCAAATAGCCACGGAAGCTGGCCAAAAAGGTAACAAAGAAAACTGCCGGAGCCAATGCGATAATAGAATAGTAAGCTCTGGAGTCGCGAATAATATGCTGGTTGATCAAGAAATCGGCACCAAAGAATAAGGCCGAGGAAAATAATAAGCCCGACACTAAAAGCAAGCGCAGGGATACATTGAAGACTCTTTTAGCCCCGCGATAGTCCTTGTTAGCTAGCTTCTCCGAGGTAATAATGGAGATGGCTACAGGGACGCCAGCGGAGGATACAGTAATAGCCATCAAATAAATGGGAAAGCCCATTTGATAAAGGCCGATGCCCTCACCACCCAAAACGCGGGACAGGATAATCCAGTTCAGGGAGCCAATGACCTTGACGATGATGCTGGAAATAGTCAAAATCATGGTGCCCTTCAAAAATTTGCTGTTATTGGTATTAGAATTCTGTTGCTCTTCGCTCATATAATCCGCCTTAATTTCGAAAATAGTTGTACATTATAATTATCCTCTTTTCAGCACAATTTTACAAGCTTTTTAACACAAAATTCATAATTACCTTCCCGCTTTCCCTTGCATAATCCTCCCATTATGCTACAATTAATTTATGAGCTAGGCATACCTGCTTACCAATGTTTGTTATGCCAGCTCATCCGTGTAAATAAATTTGAACGAGCCCAGGTCTTAGTCAGAAAAATCCGTAATAAAGAATCATTATTGACAGGATTACTAGGATATGCTATTATATGAGTGTCAAAGTGGCGCCAAAGCTATGGCGCCAAGGATGCTTATTTAATAAAAAATATATAATTTGGAGGGAATTTCAATGAAAAAATTCGTTTGTCAAGTTTGTGGTTACGTTTATGAAGGCGAAGCTGCTCCGGCTGCATGCCCCCAATGCAAGGCTCCTGCTAGCAAATTCACCGAAATGAAGGGTGAAATGACTTGGGCTTGCGAGCACGTTGTAGGCATCGCTTCTGACGTTCCTGAAGATATTAAAGCTGACCTGCGCGCTAACTTCAACGGCGAGTGCTCCGAGGTTGGTATGTATCTGGCTATGGCTCGCGTTGCTCATCGCGAAGGCTATCCGGAAATCGGCCTGTACTGGGAAAAAGCTGCTTATGAAGAA
>SFRS01000219.1 GCA_004562175.1 bacterium
TGCCGGCAGCTCAACTGGACGCTGACCAAGAAATCGAGCAAGAAATCGAAGCTAACGAAACCAATAACACCAAGATGATGATTTCTGGTGCTATTCTGATTTGCGTAGTTCTGGTAATGGGCCTTGGCATTAAAGGCATCACTCTGGAAATGGCTGCTGTAGTAGGCGCTTTGATTTGCGTTCTGACCGGCTGCTTGACTGAAAAGCAAGCTTATGCTTCCATCGACTGGGTAACCATCTTCCTGTTCGCAGGTATGATGCCTGTATCCAAAGCTATGGACGTAACCGGCGCTGGCAAGATGATTGCTGACTGGACTGTTGGCCTGATGGGCGGTTCTCCCTCCCCGATGGTTGTAACTGCAGTTCTGTTCATTCTGTCCTGCGGTCTGACTCAATTCATGTCCAACACTGCATCCGCAGCTCTGCTGTGCCCCATCGGTATCGCTATCGCTAAGAACCTGGGCGCTGACCCTCGTGCCGTATTGATGGCTATCGCTGTTGCAGCATCCTGCGCATTCGCATCCCCTGTTGGTACTCCTCCGAACACCCTGGTACTTGGCCCTGGCCAATACAAATTCATGGACTACGTAAAAGCAGGCACTGGCTTGATCATCGTTTGCTTCGTAATCTCCTTGGTTGTAATCCCGATGGTATGGCCGTTCTTCCCCGGCAAATAATTAGTACCTTGAGTTTCAACTAAATATAGTCCCTAAACTAAGCCTTCAGGCTCTGCCTGAAGGCTTTTTTATTGCTCTAAGTGAAGCTGCGTACCACAAGTCCTTTTTCAATATGTGAAGTTTTTTTAGTTTTCATAAAAACGAAAGCACCTACATCATCATCACACAACGATAATGTAGGTGCTAATTTTATTAAATTTTACTCCTCGTCCTCCAGCATCTGCTCCAGCGTATGCCAGCCGAGCACCGCGCATTTCACGCGGGCGGGCATATGGCTCACGTCCTGCAGCACACCGGCCTCCTCCAGCTCCTCGATTTCCTCGTCAGTGGCGTCGCTCTTAATCATGCGCAGGAAAATGTCTGCGAGACGCAGCGCCTCCTCCTTGGGCTTACCGATAACCAAATCCAGCATCATGTCGGCGCTGGCTTGGCTAATGGCACAGCCACTGCCGGTGAAGGCACCATCCACAACGATGCCGTCTACGACCTTTAAACGCAGAGTAATATCATCACCGCAGGTGGGATTATAGCCGCGCATTTCCAGATCCGCATCGGGCAGCTCGTGCTTATGGCCCGGATGCATATTATGATCCAATAAAATCTCGTTATAAAATGCTCTATTATCTGCCATAGCCCATTCTCTCCCTCATCGTACTAAGACTAGCCAAGAAACGCTCCACATCGGCCACCGTATTATAGAAGGCCAAGCTCATGCGGGCCGTGGCACCAGTGCCAAGGTGGTCCAGCAGGGGCTGGGCACAATGGTTACCGGCACGAATGTTCACGCCGTCCGCATCAAAAATGGCCGCAATATCATGGGGATGCACACCCTCAATGGTGAAGGTGATGATGCCCTTGTGGTCCTCCCATTTGTCGGAGCCAATAATGTGCACGCCCTCGATTTTTTGCATGCCCTCAAAAGCAATTTTTGTCAGCGCCGCTTCGCGCTCTTCAATAGTTTCAAAGCCTACGCTTTGAATATAGTCGATAGCCGCATGCAGGCCCACGGCTCCCGCCGCATTGACAGTGCCAGCCTCGAACTTGTGGGGCAAGGGTGCAAATTCTTGGGTCTCGCGACTAACCCAATTGATCATCTCGCCGCCATACAAAAAGGGCGGCATTTTTTTCAGCAGCTTCTTCTTGCCATACAGCACACCAATGCCCATGGGACCGAACATCTTATGCCCGCTGAAGGCGAAAAAGTCCGCATCCAAAGTCTGCACATCCACAGGCATGTGAGGTGCGCTTTGTGCGCCGTCGATGACGGCCACCGCGCCCACTTCATGTGCCAGTTTAATAGCCTTCTCCACAGGATTCAAGCGACCCAACACATTGCCTACCTGAGCCATGGCCACAATCTTTGTCTTCGGCGTAATGGCCTCTGCCAAGGCTTCGTCAGAAATGCTGCCATCTGCTGCACACTCAATATACTTCACCACAGCGCCGGTTTTTGCGGCCACCATGCGCCAGGGCAGCATATTGCTGTGATGCTCCATAATGGTGGTAACGATTTCGTCCCCAGCCTTAAGATTGCTCAGGCCATAGCTATAGGCCACCAAATTCAAGCTCTCGCTGGTGTTGCGAGTGAAAATAATTTCTTCCTCGCTCTTGGCGTTGATGAATTTTTGCACAGCCACACGAGCATTTTCGTACCCATCCGTTGCTTCCATGGCCAGCTGGTACAGACCGCGCAGGGGATTGGCGTTGTGCTTCAGGTAAAACTCGCATTCCGCATCAATCACGCACTGGGGACGTTGGCTGGTGGCAGAATTGTCCAAATAAGCCACATCCAGCTCCCTGAGCAACGGAAAATCTTTTTTATAGTCTATTGCCAATATTTCTTCATTCACCATCGGCAATTACTCCT
>SFRS01000220.1 GCA_004562175.1 bacterium
CAAGGATATTATTATCCCGTTGATTGCTCCTTCCGTAATCGCCGGCTGGTTCTTGATTTTCATGCCGTCCTTCTACGAATTGACCATGTCTTTGCTGCTCTATGGCAGTGATACTAAGACCATTGGCGTATTGCTGTATGAGCTGCAAACCTATGCTGATACCCAGAATGCATCCGTGCTTTCCGTAATTATTCTGGCTATCGTCCTCATTGGCAACTTGATTCTGAACAAGTTATCCAAGGGTAATGTTGGTATTTAAGAAGGAGTGAACAATAAATGTCTGAGGTAAGAATTGAGCATGTATTTAAGCGTTTCGGCGGCGTAACCGCGGTAAACGATTTCAATTTAGTTGTGAAGGATGGCGAATTTGTTTCCATCCTGGGTCCCTCCGGCTGCGGCAAGACCACTACCCTGCGCATGATTGCAGGCTTTGAGCGCGCTACCGAGGGTGAAATTTACATTGGCGAGCAATGCGTAAGCTCTTCCATTAAGGGCTCCTTTGCTCCTCCGGAAAAACGCGACATCGGCATGGTATTCCAGTCCTATGCTGTGTGGCCCCATATGACCGTGGCTGAAAACGTTGGCTATCCCCTGAAGATTCAAAAGGTTGATAAGGCTGAGCGTGAACGCCGCGTGCAGGAGATGCTGGAGCTGGTACATTTGGGCGAATATGGCAAGCGCTATCCCAACCAATTGTCCGGTGGTCAACAACAGCGTGTAGCCTTGGCTCGTGCTCTGGTGGCACAGCCCGGCCTGCTGCTCTTGGACGAGCCCCTGTCCAACTTGGATGCTAAGCTGCGCGAGTCCATGCGCTTTGAAATTTTGGAAATTCAAAAGAAAACCGGCATCACCGTTGTTTATGTAACCCATGACCAGGGCGAAGCCATGGCTATGAGTGACCGCGTTGTGGTAATGAGCATGGGCGTTGTGCAACAAATCGGTGCTCCCCATGAAATTTACACCCAACCTGCTAACAAGATGGTTGCTGACTTCATCGGCCTCGTCAACTTCATGGAGGGCGAGGTTAAGGGCGACCGTGTATTCCTGAAGGGCAGCAAGGTTTCCTTCCCCAACCACAGCAAGATTACCGGCGAGGCTACTATTGCTGTACGTCCCGAGAACATCACCATGTCCTTGGATGGCGGCCAAATCGAAGGCCAGCTGACCCACCGCTTCTACTTGGGCGATGCAGTTGACTATCGCGTGAAGGTGGGCGACCATGATGTGCGCGTTATCGTCAAGGGCGCAGATCTGGACTCCATTCCCGATGGCGCCAAGGTATATCTGGACTTTGACCGCGTGATGGTTTTCGAAAAATAAGCTCAAAAAATGTAAAATTTTAGGCTGGCAGTGATGCCAGCCTATTTTTTCTGCCTTTTATGATTCAATTATGATATAATGATAACAGAAAGGCGGATTAAGAATAATGCGAAAACTAGCTTTTGCTAAGATAGTATGTGTGCTGCTGGCTTTGTTGGTGCTGGGTGGCTGTGGCTCGGAAAAGCCACAGGAAAAGCCACGGCTAGCCCTGTGCAGCAGTATGAATAAGGCTTTTACGGAGCTTATTGCTGAGAGCTTTAGTAAGAAAAGCGGAGTCAAGGTGGTTGTGAGCTACCTGCCCGGAGGCACCCAGCAGCAGCGCTTTGATTATTTACGTCAGCATAAAATTGATATTTGGCTGGGTGGCACTAGCGAGGAATTTTTCATGGCTGATGAGCAGCATATTCTCGAACCTTATTTGGCCAAGGAATCCTACAAGGTACCGGCGGAGCTGCGCAATCGCACCGGCGAATGGACCAGCCTTTATTTGAGTTATATTGCGCTTTTGAGCAACAAGAATAATCTGCAGTCCTATGGTCTGTATGCTCCGGAAAGCTGGGATGAGCTGTTGGCGGCCCAGCTGAAGGATGAGCTTGTGATGGCAGATTTTGCGCAGGGTGGTGCTAGCTTTGGCATGCTGACTTCGATTTGGCAGCTGCGGGGTCGCGAAGCTGCGTTGGAATATGCTGCAAAGCTGAATGCTCAAAATCCTGAATATACCTCGGGCTTTGGTGAAGCTGTGGATAAGGTGTATATAGGCAAAAAAACAGTGGCCGTGGTGCCCTTGGATTATGCTCTGCTCTTGGAAACGAGGCATCGTCATCTCTTTGCTACCGTGCCTAAGGACGCTAACCGCAATATTTTGACTGGTGCAGCGATTATGAGAGGTGCTCCTAACGAGCAGCTGGCACAACAGTTTTTGGACTACCTCATGAGTGATGAGGGAGCAGAGCTTTTGCCCAAGAATGGTTATCACTATATGTGGCATGTTAAAAATTATCCCTACAACGATGGTCGTAGGGAGCTTATCGGCAACGTGCAGGTTCCGGTGGATGATTTAAGCTGGACCAGCACTTATAAAGGCGAGATTATCAAAAAATGGGTTAATGCACGCTAGTGCATTAACCCATTTTGTGTTTCACATGGTCCAAGGCTTGGTCAAAAAGAGAAAGGACATGGGAGTCATCCAAAGAATAAATGACTTCCTTG
>SFRS01000221.1 GCA_004562175.1 bacterium
CTCGCAGCATGGCTGGCAAACAGCCTGTAGCCGCGCCCACGCTGATCAAATCCAGTGTCGCCGCCGAAAGCAAGCCCCGCACCCCCGCCATGGACGCGGTGATCTCCGTGCCCCGCTGCAGCCTGCTGTCCAAAACTAAAAGCTGCTGCTCAAAATGACTGCCCACCATGGTTGTGGCAATGGTTTGCACGGCGACAGTGATATTCAGGCCACTGTCCAAAAGCAGTGCCAAGAGCTTGCAAAAGCGTATTTCGTAGAGCAGTCCATAAAAATTGCCGCACCAGCTCCTTCCCAGCAGCCACTTAGCCATCCTCTTGCTGTGTAAAGCCACTGCCACAGCGATAGCCAACAACGCAGACACAATAAGCAGGTGATGGGCCAGCAAAAAATGGTGCACTGTAAGTAGCAGCTCCATGCTAGCGGTGGGCTGCATATGCATGCCTCGATAAACCGAAGCCAGCATGGGCAGGACATAAAGCAGGAAGAACAGCAAAACACCCAAGGCGGCTGCCAGCAAAAACAGGCCGGAAAGAAGGCTCGCTCCTCTTCCATGGCTTCGGCCAAGCTGCTGCCGTGGCGCAACAGCTGGTGCAGATGCAGGCACACGAGATGCATCTTTTTGTCCAAGCGCTGGCGCAAGAGCTCCATGGCCGACAAAAGTGGCAGGCCGCTTTGTAAAATCAAGGCCAGCTGGCGCAAAAACAAAATCCTTTCCCGGCTGGTGAAGGCGCGTCCGTGCAAAATTATTCTCACCTCCTCGCCTTTTATCTTAATACTTTCGCCAAAATCGCTCCCAAAAAGATTTTGTCACAAATGAAAAATCCCTGTGAACTCCCACAGGGAAAATAGCCTTTTTAGGTAAAGAAAAAAGCCCCACAAGGGCCGATTTTTGGACCTTGTGGGGCTTGGGGTAAATTGTTCAGTTTGTAAAAAGCAAGCTTTTGTCACAAAGAATTCACATTTATTTAGGCTTCCGTAGCCTCGCTTTTTTCCTCCTGACGCAGCAGGGCCATGAATTCTTCGCCGGTGATGGTTTCCTTTTCCAGCAGGAAGTTGGCTAAAACATCCAGCTTTTCACGATTTTCGCTGAGGATTTGGCGTGCCTTGTCATGGGCTTCCTTGATGATGGACAGCACCTTGGCATCGATGCGACCAGCGGTTTCCTGGCTGCAAGCCAAGGAGGTGTCGCCGCCCAGGTATTGGTTGGTCACTACTTCGGTGGCCATCATGTCGAATTCCTCCGTCATGCCGAGGCGGGTGACCATGCTACGAGCGATGCGCGTAGCTTGCTCGATGTCGTTGGCAGCACCGCTGGTAATGCTGCCGAAAACCAGCTCTTCCGCGCTGCGACCGCCGGTGATGGTAACAATTTTATTGAACAGTGTCTCCTTCTTCATGAGCACGCTGTCATTCTCATCAATCTGCATGGTGTAACCCAAGGCACCATTGGTGCGTGGAATAATAGTAATCTTGTGCACGGGGGCGCTGTTCTTTTGCATGGCAGCCACTAGTGCATGGCCAATTTCGTGGTACGCAATGACCTTCTTTTCTTCGGGACTAATCACTGCACCCTTGCGCTGATAGCCTGCGATGACCACTTCAATGGATTCCTCCAAGTCGGCCTGCTCCACCACTTGACGCTGCAGCTTCACAGCACGCAAGGCGCCCTCATTAACGATGTTGGCCAGCTCTGCACCGCTGGCACCGGCCGTAGCGCGAGCCAAGGCCTTGAAGTCCACATTATCAGCCATCTTCACATCACGAGCGTGTACCTTCAGAATTGCCTCGCGGCCTTGAATATCGGGCAGCTCTACGGGAATGCGTCTATCGAAGCGACCGGGACGCAGCAGCGCTTTGTCCAGTGATTCCGGTCTATTGGTGGCAGCCAAAATGACAACACCCTTGCTGCCATCGAAGCCATCCATTTCGCTGAGCAGCTGGTTCAAGGTTTGCTCCCTTTCGTCGTTGCCGCCGAACTGGCCGCTGTCGCGGCGCTTGCCAATGGCATCGATTTCATCGATGAAGACAATGCAGGGCGCCTTTTCCTGGGCCTGCTTGAACAAGTCGCGCACACGGGCGGCGCCCATGCCCACGAACATTTCCACAAATTCGCTGCCGCTGATGGAGAAGAAGGGCACCTTGGCTTCGCCGGCCACAGCCTTGGCCAGCAGTGTTTTACCAGTGCCCGGCGGGCCCACTAGCAGTGCGCCCTTGGGCATGTTGGCACCAATGGCCTTGTACTTGCCGGGGTTGTGCAAAAAGTCCACCAGCTCCATCAAGGCCTCCTTGGCCTCGTCCTGACCGGCCACGTCCGCAAAGCTCTTGCCGGTCTGCGCTTCCACGTAGACCTTGGCGTTGCTCTTGCCAAAGGTCATGGCATTACCGCCCATGCGCTTGCCCATAAAATACATGAAAAGCTGGCCCAAGCCAAAAAAGATCAGAATGGGCAGAATCCAATTTTTGAAAATGCTTACCAGAGCAGAATCCTCCTTGGGCACTACCTGAGAGAATTCCACCTTGCTTTTAATCAGGCGGTCCACCAGCTGTGGGTCCTCCACACGACCCGTAACATAAATTTCCTTGGCCTGCTCATCCTTGCCTAAGGCCGCAATGCGCTTGTCGGTAATTTCCACCTTGGACAGCTTGCCCTCGTCCACCATTTGCATGAAGCTATTGTAGGACACATCATGCACCTTGGGATTGAAGAAGGTGGGCATAATCACCGTGTTGATAAGCATAATAATCAGCAGCGCCATCATATAATAATACATCAAAGGGCGCTTCTTATTGTTATCGCTATTCATATGTTCATCTC
>SFRS01000222.1 GCA_004562175.1 bacterium
TTTGGGGGATGTTTATGGCAATCCTGACAAGGCCAAGGCGGAAAACGAGCTGTTGGATAAGCAAATTAACGAGATTAAGGCCAAGCTGCCCAAGGAGAAAAAGCGCATCGTCATTATGCATGCTACGGCCAGCAGCGTGACTGTGGAAGGCTCGCGCAGCATTGCCGGTTGCGTCAGCGACATTTTGGGCTTTGAAAATGTGGCAGCAGCTGCTTTAAAGGGCAAGTCCGACAAAACTCCCTATAGTATGGAAAGCTTGGTGGGCCAAAATCCCGATTTGATTTTTATTACCTCCATGGGTAAGGCGGAGGAAATCGAAAATCGTCTGCGCAAGGATTTCAAAAAGAATCCTGCCTGGAATAGTCTCACTGCTGTGCAGCAGGGTAAGGTGTATGTGCTGCCGGAGCGCTTGTTCCTGATTAACCCGGGTCTACGCTATCCGGAGGCTGTCCAGTACATGGCTCAGCAGGTTTACCCAGAGGTTTTTAAAGATGGCAAATAAAAGCTTGGACGGAGCAGTGGAGCGTTTTGGCATCAGCCGCACTGCTTGGCGTTTGACAATCTTAATATTGTTTGCCTTTTTGGCGGTTTTGGGCTCATTTTTGAGCTTGACCAAGGGCTCCAGCGTCATCACTATGGAGCAAATTGTGGAGCTGTTGCTTAATCCTGGCACTGACCCCCAAAGCCAGATTATTTGGAACATCCGCATGCCCCGCACCATTGTGGGCGCTTTGGTGGGTATCAATTTGTCCCTTTCTGGCGCAATTTTGCAGGCTATTATGCGCAATCCCTTGGCTGACCCCCATATTATCGGCATTTCCAGCGGTGCAGGCTTGGCCGGCGTAGTGATCATGATTTTATTTCCCGCTTTGGAATATTTGATTACCCCCGTGGCTTTTGTGGGCGCCATGCTGGCGGCAATTTGCATTTATATTTTGGCTTGGAAGAACGGCATTAAGCCCGTGCGCATTATTTTGGCCGGTGTGGCTGTGTCCGCCTTTTTGAGTGCGGGCATCAGCGGCCTGATGATTTTTTACAGCGACAGAGTGCATGGCGCTTTGATGTGGATGGTGGGTGGCTTGGCGGCACGCAGCTGGCCCCATGTCAATATTATTCTACCTTACGCGATTATTGGCTTAGTGTTGGCCTTGGCCAGTGCGGCTTATTTGAATATCCTCCAGTTGGGTGACGAAATGGCCCGTGGTTTGGGTGTAAACGTGGAAGTAACCCGCATTGTGATGACGGCCATTGCCGCCCTTTTGGCAGCCAGCGCTGTCAGTGTAGTGGGTCTGTTGGGTTTTGTGGGTCTGGTTGTTCCCCATGCGGCACGGCTTTTAATTGGCAGTGATTATCGCTTTTTGCTGCCGGCAGCAGCACTCTTGGGTGTGGCCATTGTGACCTTGAGCGACACCTTTGCCCGCGTGATTTTTGCTCCTATCGAGCTGCCTGTGGGCATTATTATGGCCTTTTTAGGCGCACCCTTCTTTCTGTTCTTGCTAAGGAGGGAAATCTGATGACAGCGATTTTGGCAGCCCACAATATTGATGTGGGCATCAATAAAAAGACCATTGTTCATGATTTGTCCTTGGAGATTCCTGAGGGTAAGATTACGGCTATCATTGGCCCCAATGGCTGTGGCAAGAGCACGACCTTGAAGGCTATTTCCCGCATTTGGCCTGTGGAAAAGGGCAGTATTACCTTTAAAGGCAAGGATATCAAGGAATTTAGTCATCGGGAGTTTGCCCAATGCTTGGCGATTTTGACCCAAGCGCCCACGGCACCCACGGATTTGACGGTGCAGGATTTGGTGGAGATGGGTCGCTTTCCTCATCGCAGCTTTTTGGGGCGTGGGGACAAGGATGATGCCAAGCATGTGGAGTGGGCCTTGGAGCAGACCAATATGAGTGGCATGCGGCACCGCCTTTTGCACACCTTGAGTGGTGGCGAGCGGCAGCGTGCTTGGATTGCTATGGCCTTGGCTCAGCGTCCTCAGGTGTTGCTTTTGGACGAGCCTACGACTTATCTTGATATTTGCCATCAGCTGGAGGTGATGCAGCTTTTGGTGAAGCTGAATCGTGAATTGGGGCTCACGGTGGTGATGGTCATCCACGAGCTCAATCACGCGATCCAGTACGCTGATTATGTGGCAGTGATTAAGGCAGGGCGCTTGGTGACCTGCGGTGCACCGAAGGAGATTGTAACTTCAAAGCTTTTGGCGGATGTGTTCAGAGTACAAGCAGATGAGTTTGCTTGTAGCAATGGCCTGAGGGCTTTGGTTCCTGTGGATTTGTGTAAATGAATCGAAGGCACATTAGCAATCAGCCGTTCGCGACGAATTTCTCAAGCGAGTCGCCAAATTGTGCAAGTGCCGCGCACGCAGCAGAATTTGTGCAGGGAGCTGTCCCCTTGGGGATAACGCGAATTTCGTGGGGTTCAATTGGCCTCTGCGGGGTACTATTTGTCTCGCAGAACAATATACTATTTCGAACCCTTGAGGCCATTGTACCAAGCCACTCATTCG
>SFRS01000223.1 GCA_004562175.1 bacterium
AAGAGGTATTGCTGGAGCTTTTGCTCGTTCATAAAGGTTAAAATGCCACTAGTAATGGCGCCCAACAGCATGCCCACGGCCACGCCTGCCAAAAGCAACGTCATGACGGGGATTTTGCCATTGCGCATGGCCAAAAAAACAGTCAGGCACACGGCCAAAATGCTGCCGCACAGGGCAAAAACAGGCATGGCCAGCATGCTCCCTGCCGTGCCGCCAATGGCGATGGCCACCACTGCACCGGTAGCCGCACCGGCAGAAATACCAATCAGGCCGGGGTCCGCCAAGGGATTGCTAAAAATGCCCTGCATCACGGCGCCGCTGATGCCCAAGGCTCCGCCCACCAGCATGCCCACCAGCATCCGGGGCAAGCGGATATACCAAATCACTGCCAGCTGCTCCTTGCTCAAGCTTACGTCCTGCAAAAAGGGCAAGCCCAGCTGTTGCATGAGCACCGCCGCAGCACTTTTAAAGGGCACATCAATCTGCCCGATGGTGAGGGAAACGCAGCCCACCAGCAGTAATAAACAGGCTAACACGATTAGGGCCGCTTTACCATAGCATTTCTTTAGCATTTTTGCCCCTCCTTGAGCTTTCTTTGAGTATCACTAATTTTCTAATTCCTTGCCATACACTGCTCTTGCCAAATCATAAGACGCCTCCACTATGTATTGGGAAAGGCACAATAAATGCTTGGCTGGCAATGGGTAAATAGCATTGTTCTGCACAGCCTTCACAGATGCATAGGACGCATCGTGGCGCAGGTTATGGGCCAAAGCGTTGGGCTCCAGGTCCGTGCTATCCACCCACCCGGACAGGATGAAGGCATCCGGATTGAGCCGCACAATCTCCTCCTGGGCCACCGTCACCGGCTTGGTAAAGTGCAGCTGGGCCAGTGCATTGTGCACCTGGGCATATTTGCAGATATCATTAAAGGAATGCTCGGGACTATAATAAGCGCCCTTGTCACCCATAAAAACCACTTGCTTTCGCTGTGCAGGAGGAATATTGCCCAATTGTTGCCGGAGTTTATTTAGGCGAGCATCCATTTTGGCGAGAATCTGGCTGGCAGCCTCTTTTTCGCCCACCACCTGCCCCAGCTCTTGGATGCAGGCGCGCACAGCTGCCAGATTATAAGGGGTTTTGTAAACATAAACAGGCTGCTGCATGTCCCGCAGGCTTTGGATAGTATCTGCGCTGGAAAAATCGGGCAATAAAATCACGTCCGCCTTGAGAGCCAAAATAGCCTCCGGATTGCTGCCCATCTGCACCCGACCCTGGACAGCTTTTGCCTGATGCACTGCGTTGGAAATACCCTCGTCATCCACATATTTTGTCAGAGCCACGATGCGCTTGTGGTCCACCAAATCCAGCAGAATTTCGTCCGTGCTGATGGACAGGGAAACAATGCGCTGGGGCTTGCGGAGAAAGGAAACCTTGGTACCGGTTGCATCAGTCAGCGTATACAGAGGCTTACCCCCCGGCCCCGCCAGCTTGGGCTTGCTGCAGCCAAGGCACAGGAGGCATAGACAGAAGAGCATAGCCAGAAAAACGAACCTTGTACCCTTGGTAATATTTAACACTGGCTACACCTCCTCGCAATTGCGAAATTTAAATACAGGAAAAAGACTGCCATAAGGTGGCTTCCTTGCGGCAGTCCAACAAAAAACTATTTTTTCAAGTCGAAGCGTATGCCCTGGGTCACGTAGCAGGGTGCCTTCTGGCCAAATTTGTCCTTGGCCGGGCTAAAGCGCCACTTGTACACCGCGGCCACCGCAGCCTCATCCAAGGCTGCGTTGCCGGAGGAGCGCACCACATAGGCTTCTTCTACCTTACCACTGGCGTTGACCAGCATTTTGACGCCCACAACGCCCTCCACCCCCGCACTGCGTGCGGAGCTGGGGTACTTGGGCTGCACTGCCGACACCACCCGCGGCGGTGTCACGGGCACGCCGCGACCTTCGCCCGCACCCGCACCGTCGCCAGTGCCGGTGCCGCTGCCACTGCCCTCACCGGTGCCATTGCTGGCCCCGGTCGCCTGCTGATTAGTGGGCCCGGGCTGGGGATTATTATTGGCCACCGCCTTTTTGGTGACCACCTTTTTCGTTTCCGGCTTGAGCCGTTTGTCAATAATATCGTCGATACTGCGCAAAATGCTGTTGTCCTGCTGCTCCTCCACCTGCTCCGGAGCGCCGCCACCGCCGCCCACCAGGGCCACCTCCAAAATTTCCGGCGGTCTGGTCACAAAGCGATAGCCAAAAATACCCACTGCAAGGGCAAAGAGAACATGCACAGCGATGGCCGCACCTAGCGCCGTACCATAACGCTTTTGCTCTGCCTTCATTTGCCATCACCCACATCCGTAGCCAGGCCAAAGCGGGTTACGCCTGCACCCTTCAGCTTATCCATAAGCTGGATAATAGAGCGATATTCCGCATCCCCCTCCGCGCGAATAATCACGGAAAAGGAGGAGTCACGCTTGCTTTCCACTGCCGCATTGGCCACCAGCTGCTCCACATCAAT
>SFRS01000224.1 GCA_004562175.1 bacterium
TGTGGCACTAGTGCTTCTACGGATGAAGCAGGCACTACGATTAAGGTAGATAATTTGCAAAAAACATATTACACTACTAATCCTGAGGGCGGAGAACTTCCTTTATCCGCCGATGTACAAGAGCTGACTAATCAAGCCTTGGTTAGAACTAAGGCAGATGTGGCCAATTTGGAGAATCAGCAGCTTGTGGCTAGCGGCAGCAAGGATAAGGACATTCTGCAATCCATTAATAAAGGCTCTGGCACCAGCAAGGTAGAGGCTAAGGTTACCGGTGGCAGTGAGCTTCATGCTGCCCAAAATCTGGATATTAAGGCTCGGGCTAATAATAATGTAACCGGTGGGGTATATCAGGGCACGGTGGCCGTTGTTAATGTGGGTGTTATCACAAATCACATTGATGTGCAGGAGCATCAGCTGGTGAATGTGGCCGGCTCGACCCTGCTTGGCAATAAAGTAAATATTAGCTCCGATGTTTTGGGCTCTGTAAGCAGTACCATGGGCATGGGCGTAGCCGGTGCACTTGGCTATACGGATGTTGTTTCCGATATAAATCATAGTGGCAATAATACCATTAACGTGAGTGGCTCTTCTATAACTGCTACGGAGCAAATTAGCACTGCCTCCGAGGATGCTCTGCAAATTAAGGCAGGCAACAGTGTGGTAATAGATAATAAGGCTGTGCCTGTTAGCGCACAGGCTGTGAGCATGGGACGCACGGTGGTTAAGGGCAATGATGCTGTGGCCGTAAATGTTAATTTGGGCAATGCCAATAATACCAATGCCAACAATTCCTTTGTCGCTAAGGGCATTACTGTTAGCGCTCAGAATACGCCGCAGGTAAAGAATTACATTCCTGCTAATGTTAATTTGGGCTTTGTTACCGGTCATGGCACTATTGTGGAATCTAGCTTTGGCGGCAGCGTGGGCGTTAGCGTTACTGACTCCAATAGCTTCACCACTCAAGACCTTGCGATTACCGGTCAGGTTGGTGAGCTTATTGATCACAACCAAGTCGAGGAAAACAGAAAATACACCAGCTATGCGGACAATTTGGCAGTAAATGTGGCTATAGAGGATATCTCTGTCAATAAGGTTACTGCTGCTAACAATGCGACCATTAATATGAATGTGGGCGCGATTAGCTTGATTAAGGATGCCAATGCGACAACAGCTCCCGATGTGGCAATCAAAGCGCTTAATTATGCAACAGCTAAGGCCAAGGTGCAGGCCGTGGATGTGAGCGGTTTCTTTGTTACTGGCACTAATTTTGCTTATACAACGGATAGTAGTAGTATCAATCTCAGCGTTAATGGTGGTAGTACTGATGGCCTACAGGCGCATAATCTTACTGTGCAGGCGCAAAAGAATACTGAGGTATACACTAATGCCGATGGTGCTAACTCGGGACTTCTTGCTTTATCGCCAGTGGCGGCCGAGGTGACGCACTCCAGCAGCAGTACTACTACAGTTACTGTTCAGGGCAAGCTTCAGGCAGCGGGCGCTTTAAATGTGCAGGCCAATAGCAATGATAGCGTGAATTTGAAGGCGGATGCGCTGACTATAACTGGTTTTGGCGAGGGTGATGCCTCTGTTCAAAGCGCGATAAGTAATACAACCACTATTAATGTAGATAATGCTGATATTACTAGCGGTGGCAATATTAATATTATTGCTAATAACGATATTAGCCTGAACAAGGGCGAAAGCAAATATAATAATACTGCGACAAGTACCAATCTGGATGATAACAATGAATATTCCGAGATGCTCTGGGGACAGGGCTATGGCTTGGGTGCTGTTGGTAATTCTGATATTACCAATAGCGTTACCTCCTCTGCTCAGGTGCTTTTGAAAAATACCGAAATTGAGAGCACCGGTGGCAGCATCGCTATTGCTGGTTACACCAACGAGGATTTGCTCGTCAATGGCTATGTGTTCAGTGTGGGCATTGTAGGTAATGCCAGCGTAACCAATGTTAATAATACTATCTCTAATAACGAGGCTGTGGAACTGGATGGTAGCAGCATCACTACCAAGAGTCCCCGTAATGCTATTACTTTGTCAGCTGCGGATGACCTTAAGCTCTTTACCTATGCTCTGACCGAAACTCCAGCGGGCGTTGCTGGCGGCAGTGATGCTGATTTAATGAATAACATCACTCGCACCAATGCTATTTCTTTGAAAGACGCTTATAACACTAATAACACTAATGACACTAAAAAAACTCTCTATAGCACGCAGGACATTAATCTATACGCCGGCAAAAAGCTTGATGGTACTGTGGCAATGTTTGATTTGGATGCAGAGGCCATGAATTACAACGGTGATATTATTCCTGTTGTACTGATGCCTACTGTAGAAAATATCGTAAATCAAAACGGCGGAATCTTCCGCACATCCGATTTGACAAAGCTTGGATATGACAGTAACGGTATTCGGAAGCTAGTGGCGGACCAGGTTATTGAGCGCATCAAGCCCAGCTATTTCCGGCTTTATGGGGAGGACACAGAG
>SFRS01000225.1 GCA_004562175.1 bacterium
CAGGATGTAGGGCTTCTGCAGGTCCACAGGACCCGGAATTGTCTTACCATTGTCCTTACCCCCGGGCCGGGAAAAGCCGACCTGAGTGAAAGCCAAACCATGCAGCGGCTGCTGCGGGCGAAAGAGAGCTGATCGTTTTGGAAACCTTTGAAGAACATTATGACGCCATGTGTGAGGCCATCCGCAAACGGATGCCCAGTGCCGATATGGCGCTTATCAACCGGGCGCGGATGCGGAGACTCCCGCTCCCCTAGTGGACTATAAATTAAACGACCATGAGGCCCATGTGGCAGTGAAGGGAGGCAAATAGGATGTACAAAATCAGTAAGGAAAATTTGCCCAAGCTTTATGCTGCTCTAAACGAGCAGGGCAAGCTGCTTTTACCCTGCCGAAATAAGGCTGGCAAGGTGGACTTTGCTCCCTATGCTGCTGAAGCTGAGGTGGCTTTGGAGGCTCCTTTGACTTCTCGCTCTGCCAAGGATGTGTTCTTTCCCCAAGTGGAGCAGCTGCTGAAATTCCAAGTGGAGGGCAAAAAGCTTTCCTTGGAGCAGATTTTACCCAGCGAGGAAACGGTTATCGTGTTAGGCGTGCGGGCCTGCGATGCACGTAGCTTTGACATTTTAGATAGAGTATTTTTAAAGGAGCCGGTGGACTCTTATTATAAGGCTCGCAGGGAGCATACGGTACTCATTGGCTTAGGCTGCAGTGCGCCTGAGGAGACCTGCTTCTGTCACGCCTTTGGCATCGATGCCACGAAGCCTGAGACGGATGTGCAGACATGGCTTGTAGATGGGGACTTGTTCTGGCAGGCTGTTACGGCCAAGGGCGAGGAGCTTACTTCTAAGCTAGGCGCTTTGCTGGAGGAAGCTAGTGATAGCAAGCTTGTTGCAGAGCAAGCGGTTATGACCCAGAAGATTTTGAGCGTGCTACCCTTGCATGACTTCAAATTTAACGACAAGTTACCTGCTAAGGAGCTGGCGGTGTTCAACAGCAAGGTCTGGGAGAAGCTGGCACCGAGCTGCTTATCCTGCTGCACCTGCACCTATGTGTGCCCCACCTGCCACTGCTATGATATTCGTGATTACCAGGTGGCTGAGGGCAAAACAGAGCGCTTCCGCTGCTGGGATAGCTGCATGGCCAGCGACTTCACCAAGATGGCCCATGGCAATCCCCGCAAGAGCCGCTTAGAGCGCTTCCGCCAGCGTTATATGCATAAGCTGGTTTATTATCCTGAAAATAACGAGGGCATTTACGCCTGCGTGGGCTGTGGTCGCTGCCTGCAAAAATGCCCGGTAAATTTGAATATTGTGAAGGTAGCCAAAGCATTGGAGGTGAGCGACGATGTGTAATTGCCGTGATACTTTGATTCCCATGATTGGCGTGATTACTGATATTGTGGAAGAGACGGCGGATGTGAAAACCTTCCGCGTGGAGGCCTTAAACGGGGGCAAGCTTTTTGAGCATATGCCCGGCCAATGCGCCATTCTTTCCGTGCCCGGCAAGGGCGAGGCGATTTTTTCCATCACCTCTTCTCCGACTAACGAAAAATACATGGAGTTCAGCATCAAGCGCTGTGGCAGCATTACGGACTTCCTCCATTTTGATGTAGAGGTGGGCCAACAAATCGCTGTGCGTGGGCCCTATGGCAATCATTTCCCGGTGGAGGATAAGCTGCAGGGCAAGGATTTGCTCTTTATCGCCGGTGGTATCGGCCTTGCGCCCCTACGTAGCGTGCTCAATTATATGCTGGACAAGCGCGAAGATTATGGCTCCATTGATTTGGTTTATGGCGCTCGCAGTAAAGAAGATTTTGTGCGCTATGAGGAGCTTACAGAAATCTGGCCCAAGCAGCCTGATACGAGGGTGCATCTGACCATCGACAGACCTCAGGAGGGCTGGGATGGCAATGTGGGCTTTGTGCCGGCCTTTTTGAAGGATTTACAGTTTACACCGGATAAGACGGTGTTGCTCTGTGGTCCGCCCATTATGATTAAGCTTTGCTTGGCAGCGTTGATAGAGATGGGCTTTACCAAGGAGCAAGTGTACACAACTCTGGAGCTGCGTATGAAGTGTGGCGTGGGCAAGTGCGGACGCTGCAACATCGGCAAGAAGTATGTGTGCAAGGATGGACCGGTGTTTACCTGTGACCAGCTGGATGAGATGCCGGACGATCCATACTGCGCCGATGGGACCCAGTGGAGCATGTCCGTGTTGGACATGGATGAGGTCTGGGCGGAGAAGGTGACGGGAGCGGGCGTGCGGATCGGCGTGATAGATTCGGGAATCTACGCTGAACACGAGGAGTTTGCCGGCACAGCCGTTCTGGAGGGCTTCAATTATTGCGCAGAGCGGGAAAGTGAAGCCCAGTACGACGTTTCGGATGATGTTGGACACGGGACCTTTGTGTCGGGCCTGATTGCCGCCGCGACCAACAACGGCGCCGGGATAGCGGGAATCGCGCCCGGAGCAGAGCTGGTCCCGCTGAAGTGCTTTACAAAAACCACAGGCTC
>SFRS01000226.1 GCA_004562175.1 bacterium
GAAACTGATTTTGGTTCTGCTTCTGGTTTTGCAGAGGAAGAAACTGATGCTACAGGTTTGACCATAGCAGATGAGTATATTTCCCCCTTGGCGTCTTATTTGGAGGGTGGCCCCCGCGCCTTCAGTCCCTCCTCCCTGCAAACTTATCTCCACTGCCAGCGCCAGTATTTCTATCAATATGTTATGGGCTTACCACCGGTGGAGGAAGAGGTTACTACCGATGCTGCTACTGAACAAGCGAGCGCAGAGCAACCTGCATATTTTGGCTCCCTATCTGCCAAGGATTTGGGTTCCATCGTGCACAAAGCGCTGGAGTATTACAAGGGCGATTTGGACGCAGCCTTGGCCAAGGCCAACCAAGAGGTTGCACCCCTATACACGGGCAACGCAGCTCGTCGCATGCTGGAGGGGTACCTGGCCAGCGATTTATACAAGCGTATTCCTAAGAAAACCCTGCGGGAGCAAGCCTTCACCATCTATGCAGACAACGGCATCATCCTTAGCGGCATCATCGACTGCCTAGGCATCCAACCCGATGGCTCCCTGCTTTTAGTGGACTACAAAACCGGCAGACCGCCCGTGGCTGGCGCCATCAATAAAGGCTATGCCTACCAGCTGGCCATCTACGAAAAGGTGGTGCGGGAGCGCTGGGCCAAGGGCAAGGGCGAGCCACCCAAGCTGATCGCCGAGCTGCACTTTTTGCGCAACAACACAGCGTGGAATTTGGAGTTTACGCAAGCAGGTCTTGCTGTGGACCAAGCCACTACCGCGTATGGGCAGCAAACCAACCCAGTTAGCGAGGGGGCAGAGAACCAAGCTCCCAATTATTACGCCGAAGCCCTGGCCCTGTGCGCAGAAATCAGCAAGAAAAGCGCAGAAAGTGAATTCGCTTGCAAAGAACAAAAGCATATAGTAGAAGCACAAAATGTGGCAGGTTATGCAGATAATAACGCTACAACCCAAGCCAATGCAAAAAATATTGCCAAAGGGGTTGCAGCCTGCGACTATTGCCCCTATAATTATGTATGTAACCATAAATGAGGGGGAGAAGAAATGGAGTTTTTCGCCAAGCTGGAAAGCTGGGACTATTTGGCGGGCATCATCGTAGTGATCAGCCTGTGGCTCATCACCTTCGGCATCAACAAGCTGCACGCGGCTAATCCGCAGCTGGTGGACGTTGCCAAGCTAAGGATGCGTGCCTACGGCGCTTTGATTGCGGCGCTGGCCTATTTTGTGTGCAAGAAGCTGGCCTAAAGGCCTAAAAAATTAAATGCATTTTTTTGCAAATGAGGGAGTAATAATAATGAAAATCGCTTTTTATGCTTTACGTGATTTCGATGAATTAGCTTTCGCTGAAAAATTCAGTAAGCAATATGGCATAGATTTTGTGTGGACGGCGGAATATCCCAACGAGCACAATCTGGAGCTGGCCAAGGGCTGCGACGGCGTCAGCTGCACCCCCTGCGAAATGCGGGAGGAATGGGTGCGCACCTACCACAGCTACGGTGTTAAATACATGCTGACCCGTGCCATTGGCTACGACCATCTGCCGGCCAAGCTCATCAAGGAGCTGGGCATGCACATTTCCACCACCCCATATCCCACGGAGTGTGTGGCGGAGTACGCCCTGATGCTGCTCCTGTGCTGCATTCGTAAATTCCAGCAGTCCATGATTCGGGCCGCTGCTCAAGACTATACCCTGAAGGGCAAAATGGGCAAGGATTTGTGCAACTGCACCGTGGGCGTGGTGGGCACCGGTCATATAGGCCAAATTCTCATCAAATATTTGAGCGGCTTTGGCTGTCGCATCCTGGCTTACGACCGCTTCCCTAAAAAAGAAGTGGCTGACCAAGTGGAATACGTAGATTTGGACACCTTGTATTCCCAAAGTGACATTATTTCCCTGCACGTGCCCTCCAACAATGACACCTTCCACATGATCGACCAAGCGGCTATCGATAAAATGAAGGACGGGGTCATCATCGTGAACACTGCTCGTGGCAATGTTATCGACTCCAGCGCCCTAATTGCCAGCCTGAAGAGCGGCAAAATCGGCGGCGCGGGACTGGACGTAATCGAAAACGAAGCGGGCCTGTATTACTGCAACCGCATGGGCGACCACATCGATAACGACGAGCTGGCTATGCTGCGCAGCTTCCCCAATGTTATCGTCAGCCCCCATCTGGCCTTTTACGTGGAATCCACCGTCTCCAACATGGTGGAAAAGAACTTTATAGCCATCGATGCCCTGCGCAAGGGGGAGCTCAGTCCCTTTGAAATTAAATTATAAAACACAGCGTCAGCCTTTCTGGGTAGAAGGGCTGGCGCTTTTTTGTCCGTTTTAAAGAGAACATTTGTTTCAGTAACGTTTCGTTACACGAAGGGAAAACAGGGATGCAAGAATCGTCGCGATTGCTACTGCCAAAAAGATGCAAAGTATGTTATAATATTATGATAAAAAATTGTTTACGAGGTATCTATGCTGAGACGTTTCCTGCGCTTTTACATT
>SFRS01000227.1 GCA_004562175.1 bacterium
AGGATGCAGAGCAAGCTGCTATATTAAAGAGTATGCTCCATGAAGATGATACTTTGCCTCGAGTCGATGATATCCAAGGCTATTATTATGCGCGCCCCATGCCTAAGGAGGATTTTGAAAAGCTGTTGTAAAAACTAACCCCTCGACTTTAAGTCGAGGGGTTAGTTTTTACTTCTCTCTGATATTTAGAATCACAATGGAGCAAAAGATGAGCACCATTCCTAAGGCCTTGCTCATGGTCATGGGCTCGGCAAAGCACAGCATGCCCACGGCAGCTGCCACAAAAGGCTCAATGGTAGCGAGGATGGAGGCTTGCCCCGGTTCCACCTGCTCCAAGCCCTTAGTGTACAAAAGATAAGGTATCACAGCGCACACAAGGCCGAGACCCAAGCTGCCGCCAATAGTGGTCAAATCGATTTTGCTCAAAGTCGTACTGTCAAAATCAGCTAAGGGCACAGCGGCTAATAGGGCGAAATAAAAGGTATAAGCCGTAATGGTCAAGGAGGAATATTTTTGTACGGCATATTTGCCAAAGATGCTGTACAAGGCGTAGCCAAAGCCACTGCCCAATCCATAAAGCAGGCCGCTAAGCGTAAGGCTAAGGTCACCCTCAAAGGCGCCGGTGACGCAGCCGCAGCCGATGAAGGTGCACACTAACGCCAAGCCCTTTTTGGCAGTAAAGCCTTCGCCAAAGAGCAGCAAGCTCATGAGCATAACGAAGGCTGGGGCTGTATATAAAAGCAGAGCCGCCACAGCTAAGCTGCTGCTTTGAATGCAGTTGAAATAGCAAAAATTGAAGAACACAAGGCTCAAAACACCTGTGCCCACAAACATCCAAATGTCGCGCAGAGCAATGCGCAACTGGCCAATTCCTTGCCACAGCAGCACCAGTGTAATGCAGGTGGCAGAGGCCATAGCCCTTAAAGCTACGATTTGCATGGAGCTAAAGCCTTGGGCGGCAATGGCTTTGACGAACAGGCCAATAAGTCCCCACAGTGCTGCCCCTCCGATGATATAAAGATAGGCGCGTGTTTTCAAGGCTGCTCCCTCCGCTTGCGTCCCCAAAAGGTGCGAAACTTGCTTACCATTTCCTTATCAGCGGGCTTGCCGGGCCACAGCTCCTGCTTGTCCGAGCAGCGCATAGCAGCCAATAAATGGTCGTAAACCTCGGGATAGCGCTCGTTGAGCTGGGCAATATGCTCCTTCACATCCTGTCGCATGGTATGTCCATCATAGGGGCAGGGGTTTTTGAGGGGCTTGATGCCCAATTTTGCCACCAGCTCGCGAATCTCACTCTCACGATAATAAAGCAAGGGGCGCAGCACAGTGATACCACTACGTGACAATGGCGTTACCGGCAAAAAGGTACGCAGCTGCCCGCTGGTCATAAGATTCATGAAAAAGGTTTCCACGGCATCATCATTATGGTGTGCCAGCGCCACCTTGTTGAAGCCAAGCTCTTGGGCTCGGCGATTAGTGGCGGCTCGTCGAAAATAAGCGCAGGTGAAGCAGGGACTGCCGCCTTTTTTAGCGTGGGCGGCCATTACATCCACATCATCGCTGTAATGCTCCAGTCCATAATGAGCGCAAAAATCCACCAGCTCCTGCTTGGGAAAATTGGGAGCAAACATGGCGTTGACTGTGTAGCAGGCTAGGTCAAAGGGAATGGGGGAAAACTTTTTGATTTCCGCCAGCATGGCCGTCAACAGCATGCTATCCTTACCACCGCTTAGGCCAACTAAAATTCTGTCACCGGGAGCAAGCATATCAAATTCAATAATCGCCCGCCACAGCTTGCTTAAATCATCAGCGGGGACAAAGGGTATATTCTTGGGCATGGGAGCCTCCTTAATGCGATTTATGCTTATTCTAGCACATTCCATCTCAGGGCTCAATACCTAGAGGAGATGTATACTTTATACGATGGGCTTCTAAGGGCCTTTCTTTGGTCGTCATCGGCTTGGCAATTAAGACCAAAAATGTCATTTAGGCTTCCCCCTTTGCCAAAGGTTAGGGACAATGGGCTAGTTCTTAAGTAAGTTTGCTTATGTTGGAAGGAAGCATAAGCATTTTCTCAAATGTTTCTTTAGGCAAGAGGCGAGCATAATAATAGCCTTGAATATCATCAACACGTGGCAAGGCATCAGCTTTAAGCAGCTTTACTTTTAGAATAGCTGCTTGTTCTGCATCTTTAGTGCGATAGGCCAAGTATTCTTTAAGCTTGCCAAAAATCTTACTTTCTGATATGGTAAGCATATAGCGTTAAACAGACAGGAGGTCATGACAATTACTATAGAACGATTTACTACCAACGATATTACTGAAGCTACTCATTTGACTCTGCTCACCTGGGGCGAGGAGATGGCGTTGGCTAATGATAGTTTAAAAAATGTACTCTATGAGGCCATGGTGCGCTATTATTTTCGGAGCTCTGAGTTTTCATACAAAATGGTGGATGAAGCTGGAGCCATGCAAGGCTTCTTACTAGCAACGCCACTTACA
>SFRS01000228.1 GCA_004562175.1 bacterium
CGCGCCTTTTGGAAACGCTGAAGAATTTTGTGGTGCCCATTACGGCTACTCGCCCCATTGCCGAGGCTATTGTCACAGCAGGCGGCGTGGATGTGAAGGAAATCAATCCCAAGACCATGGAATCCAAGCTCATCAACGGACTTTATTTTGCCGGTGAGGTCATGGATGTGGATGGTTATACAGGTGGCTTCAATTTGCAGGCTGCTTTTTCCAGCGGTTATGCCGCAGGCTTAGCAGCAAGTAATCTAGAATAAAGTGTGGTTAGATGTTTATGAAGAAAATTGTTGTAGCTATTGATGGTCCTGCCGGCGCAGGCAAAAGCACTATTGCCAAGCTGGTAGCAGAAAAGCTGGGCTATGCTTATATAGATACAGGTGCTATGTATCGCAGTGTAGCTTGGAAGTTTTTGCAAACAGGCAAGGAGTTCGATGAAGCTTTCATCAGCCAGCTTGCACAGACCATGGTGATAGAATTTAAGCCGGAAGCAAGCGTCAATCGCGTTTTTGTGGATGGGGTAGAGGTTACTGATGCCATTCGCAGTGCCGAAGTAACGGCCAACGTTTCCCGCGTAGCGGCTATTGGCGCCGTGCGCGAGGCCATGGTGGCGCAGCAGCGCCGCATGGGCGAGAGCGGAGGCGTTCTGATGGACGGCCGCGATATCGGTACCGTGGTATTTCCCAATGCACAGCTGAAAATTTTTCTAACTGCTTCTGTAGAAGAGCGCGCTCTGCGTCGCTACAAGGAGCTGGTGGCTAAGGGTCAAGAGGTGGATTTGACCCAGCTCAAGGAGGATATTGCCAGCCGTGACAAGCAGGATAGCGAAAGAGCCATCAGCCCCCTGCGTCAGGCAGAGGATGCCCTGCTTTTGGATACCTCTGATATGAATATTGAGCAGGTTACCACCAAAATTTTGGAGCTGGTTGAGGAGAAGGCCCAATGATTTATACAATTCTCAAGCCCGTTCTCTGGCTGCTCTTTAAAATCGGTCTGCGTCTTCATGTGGAGGGCGAAGACAATATTCCCGCTGAGGGTCCGCTGGTTATTGCCAGCAATCATTTAAGCTTGTTAGACCCGCCTGTAATCGGTGCAGCAGCCACCCGCAAGGTGCATTTCATGGCTAAGCAGGAGCTGTTCGTACCTATTTTAGGTACTATCTATAAGGCCCTTGGCGCTTTTCCTGTGCGCCGCGGTGGCGCTGATAGAGCAGCCATCAAACACGGTATTGATATTCTCAAGGATAACAAGGTTTTGGCCATATTTCCCGAAGGCACCCGCAGCAAAACCGGCAAACTGGGCAAGGCTGAGCCCGGTGCCCTCATGATGGCCTCCAAGGCCATGGCCACCATTGTGCCCTGCTGTGTCATCGGCACCGATTACCGTCGTCAAGGCAGAATTTGGCCCAAGGTAACAGTCCGCTTTGGCAAGCCCATTTATTTCCCTGCTGATGCAGTGGTGAATAAAGAGCTTTTACATGATATGACAGAAAATCTCATGCAGCGTATTGCTGCATTACAAGCTGGAGAAAAGGTATGATGGAAATCAAGGTAGCAGAATACTGCGGTTTTTGTTATGGTGTGAAGCGTGCGGTGGAGCTGGCCCAAAAGGCGGCTGGCGAGCACGTCAAGGGTGGCACCTTTGGCCCCCTGATTCACAATCCCCAGCTCATAGAAGAATTGGCAGCCCAGGGTATTGCCTGCAAGGAAAGCTTGGAGGAGTTCGCTGCCGGTGAAACAGTAATTTTTCGCTCCCATGGTGTGGGCCCTGAGGTCTATGCCGCAGCGGAGCAAAAGGGGCTGCAAATTTTGGACGCAACCTGTCCTAATGTGCGTCTGGCCCAAAAAAAGGCTGCTCAGGCAGCAGCAGATGGCTATTATCCCATTATAGTCGGAGAAAAAAATCATCCGGAAGTAAAAAGTATTTTAAAATGGGCAGGAAAATCGGCTATCTGTATCGAATGTATAAAGGATATCTCTAGTGTTCCGCTCAAGGAGCGGTATGGTGTTATTATCCAGACCACTTTTGAGCTGCAAAAGTTTGAAGATATATTGCAGGAATTGCAAAGGGAACGCCCGGGGGAGTATCGTGTGGAACGCACAATCTGCCTGGCAACCAGCCAAAGACAGAAGGCAGCTGTAGAGCTGGCCAAGGAGTCGGACGCAGTGGTTGTCATTGGTGGCAAAAACAGTGCCAACACGAGGCATCTCTTCGAGCTAGTACAAGCCAATTGCAGCAAAGCATATCATATCGAAACCGCAGACGAACTGAATGCGGCAATGCTTAGAGGTTGTCATAAAATTGGAATCACGGCTGGAGCATCGACTCCTGACCGTTTAATTAAGGAGGCTATTTTAGCAATGGAAAACATGGATTTTGAAAGCATGCTCAACGAAAGTATGGAGGTAGAGGTATATCCGGGCAAGATTGTTAACGGTACCGTTATTCAATTGGATAAAGACGGCGTATATGTTTCTTTTGGATATAGACATGATGGCTTGATCA
>SFRS01000229.1 GCA_004562175.1 bacterium
CACGCTGTCCGCAAATTTATAGGGGCTAGCAGTAGAAAGCACGATGGAATAGGTCTCATCACTGGTCAGGAAACGATACTTCTCCAAAGCACGCCAAGCCACTGCAGTATGGGTATCCATCAAATACTTGTAGTCACCATAAATACGGCCGATGGCTTCCTTAGTCTCCAGCTCGTCCACCCAAGCCCCAAAGAACTCCGTTTGCACGCGCTTCAAAATATCATTATCGATTTGGTATACACCCTCGGTGTTCAGGCGCTTCATATAACCAGCCACCATGGCAGCATTAGCGTCGGTCACGTTATACAGCAAACGCTCCAAATTGCTGGATACAAGAATATCCATGGAGGGAGAAATGGTTTTGAAAAATTCACGGCGCTTGTCATAGGTACCGGAATTGATGAAATCAGTCAGCACCTTGTTGCTATTGGAGGCGCACAGCAGACGCTCTACAGGCAAGCCCATGAGCTTTGCATAATAGCCGGCCAAAATGTCGCCAAAATTGCCGGTGGGAACAACAAAGTTCACGCCCTCACCAAATTGAATCTTGCCGGCAGCCACTGCATCCACATAGGCACTGAAATAGTACACGATTTGGGGCACAAGGCGTCCCCAGTTGATGGAGTTAGCAGAGGAAAAGGTAAAGCCATTTTCAATGCCAAAAACCTTCACATTCTTGCCCATTTGGGTAATCATTTGGCGCTTTTGGATATCGCTGACGCCCTCGCTGGGATAGAAAACGATGATTTGGGTGCCCTCCACATCGGCAAAGCCCTCTAAGGCAGCCTTACCCGTATCGCCGGAGGTAGCAACCAAAATAACAACCTTATTGGTTTCGCCGGTTTTCTTCATGGAGCGAGTCAACAGATGGGGCAATAATTGTAGTGCCATATCCTTGAAGGCAGAGGTAGGACCATGCCAAAGCTCTAATACAGCTGTATTATCATTGACCTGCACCAAGGGCACAGGGTTATCGCCAAATTTATCCTTGGCATAGGCAGCATTTACGCACTCACGCAGCTCGTCCTCAGTGAAATCGGTGAGATATTGCAAAAGCACGTCCACTGCTCTTTCCGTATAAGGCTTTTTCGCCATGGCCTTGATATCACCCATACGCATGGTAGGAATGCGTTGGGGCACAAACAAGCCACCATCATCCGCCAAGCCACGAGTTATGGCATGAGCGGAGCTCATTAAATCAGTTTTCCCTCTTGTACTAACATATAACATAACAAAACCTACTTTCCTCTGACAATTATGACCATCTATTTCTCTAAATATCAGCTATTAAGCCATTTTACTGTCTAATTTTATCACATTACGCCCGCTGCTACAATACTTTAAACAAAAATCAAGGGTACAACGGTAGCATTTGTTGCTTTTTGTAAATCACTGGGCGCGGCCACAATCTGCATGCCCCTTTGTCCTGCACTAATAGCAATCTCCGGCCAATTATTTGAGGAAGCATCCATATATACGGGGTAGTTCTTTTTGGCACCCAAGGGAGAGCAGCCACCGCGAATATAACCCGTCAAGGGCAGAACCTCCTTCAGATGCACCAGCTCCGCTCTTTTGTTGCCACTGGCCTTGGCCAAAGCCTTCAAATCAAGCTCTCCGTCCCCGGGAATAACGGCAAACATGACGCCGTTTTTGTCCCCGCGCACGCACAGGGTTTTAAAAACTTGGGCCGGTGGCATCCCCACCTCCTGAGCCACATGGATGGCATCAAGATGCTCCTCATCCACGGCATATTCCATAATTTTATATTCTATCTTGAGCTCATCCAGCTTACGGCAAGCATTAGTTTTTTTATTATGTTTCAAGCTGAAACCCTCCTTAACACTAGAGAAATTACTACATCTCTGCTATAATAGCACTAGATATACCCTGAATGCAAATTTTTTCAGGAAAAAGCGGAAGGTATGCAACGTGAAGATGAAAATTATCTGTGGACAGCTGGAAATTATCCCCGGTCGTCCCGACCTGAACTACCAAAAAATTCTTACTACCATAGAGGCAGCCCGTGAGCACAAGGCTGATCTTTTACTCTTGCCGGAAATGGCACTGCCCGGCTATCTCATTGGCGATGTGTGGGAGCAGCAAAGCTTTTTGGATGACTGCGACTATTATTGCCAAGAGATTGTGAAGGCTAGCCAAGATATTTGTGTGGCCTTTGGCAGTGTTGCCATGGAAAAGGACAAGCTCAATGAGGATGGACGCCTGCGCAAGTACAACGCTGCCTTTGTGTGCCAAAACGGCAAGCTGCTAGGCGGCTACCAAGGACGCAGCTTCATCATCAAAAACTCCCTGCCCAATTACCGCGAGTTCGATGATTGTCGCTATTTTTATAGCCTGCAAAAGCTGTGTGCCGAAGAAGGTGCTAGCGTGGAGACTGCTTTGCAGCCCGTCGAGGTCAATATTCGGGGCACCAAGGTCAAGATTGGCTTTTTGCTGTGCGAGGATGGTTGGACGGAAAATTACCATCTTAATGTGCCCCAAACCTTGGCGGCCAACGGGGCCCAGCTTTTGTGCAACCTTTCCTGCTCCCCCTATACCTTGGGCAAGAACCGCAAGCGCAATCGCTTGTTCAGTGCCCAAGCCAAGGAAGCCGGCATTCCTCTGATTTATTGCAACAATGTGGGCATCCAAAACAACGGCAAAAATGTCTTCACCTATGATGGCTGCACCTCCGCTTACAACGGGGATGGCACCCTCATCACCTCCGCAGAGATGTATGCGGACACGCTTTTAGAAATGACTTGGGACGAGCAAGCCAACTGCATCATCCCCACCTGTCCCCCTGCCAGCCTGCCGGAGGAACCGGAAAATATTTATTTAGCATTGAAGTATGGCACCACTAAATTTTTGCAGCAATGCGGCATCAAAAGGATGACCATCGGCCTGTCCGGCGGCATTGACAGTGCTGTCACAGCCGCCATGTATGCAGATATTTT
>SFRS01000230.1 GCA_004562175.1 bacterium
GCCCAAAAGAAAAAGCGGTAGCACTGAGCCACCGCTAAATAAGTAATTATCTTTTTTATATTCCTGCTTACAAATAATCAGGCACTCTTTTCTTGAAGATTTTGAACAAATCCACCTTCTCCTCCGACATAAAGACGTACCCCGGCGCCAGCAGCGCTGCGCGCTCCCTGGCCGCCTCCAAGTCGTGAAACACGTCCCACTTGGCTGCCACCAAAGCATGGCCTGTAAGCCGCAAAAGATAAGCCGGATGGTACGTTGCTATACAATCAAAGCCCTGCTCCGTGCGGAACCACTGGCCTCTGTCCCTGGTGATGCGCATGTCCGCATTGCCCAGATAGTGCATGGCCACTCCGCCCAAGGCTACGACGACCTTGGGCTGGATGATTTCCAGCTCCCGGTCCAGCCAACGCTTGGCACAAAAGGCCGCCTCCGCAATGTCCGGCGTGCGGTTGTTCTTGGGCCGACACTTAATCACGTTGGTTGTCAAAACACGGTCACGGGTCATCTTGGCGGCCCACAGGGCCTTGTCCAAAAGCTGTCCCGAAGGTCCAATCAAGGGACAGCCATAATCATCCTCCACCCCGCCCGGTCCCTCGCCCACGAACACGATGGGGCTTTTGGGATTGCCGAACCAGCCCACAGGGGCAATGGCCTCCTGCCTAAAGGGACAGGCATTGCAAGCTTCTAATTCCTTCGCCAATTCTTCTAAACTCATCTTCAAAATCTCCTTATTGCTGGGCCAGCTTGGGCTCAAACTGCACCAGCACGAAGGGCAGCTGCGCATGCAGCTCCTTGCGCGCTGCCATCAAGCTCTCGCCCACGGCCTGTACATTGCCAATGGCCGGCAAAACCTTGCGCCCCAAGCTGCTCATGGTCAGCATGCGACCCTGCTCATCAAAGAGCACCTGGTCCAGAGTCAAATACCAGCCGTCAGCCTCCGGCTGCCGATACCCATCAATGCCACACACCAAAATATAATCTGCCCCGGCAAAGCGACTTTTTTCCACAATGTTCTCGTGAGTATAAGCCTCCTTATCCAGAGATTTGCTCATCACCATATAAGAGGGCAGCATGCGCTTATATTCATCCGTCACAAAGCGCTTCAAATCCATGATGGAGGCCAACTTACTGAGATTGTCGGATTCGTGAATCCACAGCGCCACCACGGGCTTACCAATAGTGATTTTTCTATCGGGCACGGGGAAGATACGTCCCAAAGCCACCTGGCGGTCATATTCCTGATAAAAATCACTGACACTATAATCAAAATACATGGCCATATCATGCTGCATATTGCTGATTTGCGGAGATAGGCTGTATTTGATATGCTGACCAAACTGCTTATAGCCTCCAAAAAAGGTCTGCAGGCTGCCCGGCACCGGGTCCGCCGTATTGGTTATACGCAAAAGGCGCAAACGGCTGCCATACTGTACAGCAAAAGCCTCGTTACCGATGGCAGGAGCCCCGAAGGTCACCACGCACAGCCTTTCCGCCGGCATACCCAAATCCAACAACCTTTGTCCCAAAAGCGTGGCTGCTGCTCCACCAAGGCTGTGTCCACTCAAAACCATCAGGGCATCGGCTCTTTCGGCTACCGCCTTGAAGGCTCCGCGCAGCTGACCCTTGTCGTCCAACACAGATGTCCGCAGTACGGTATCCACATAAGTATTAAAGCCGCTGTGTACCGCAGGCTCGCTCTTGCGTAGGGGCTCCTTCGCCAAGGCATCCATTTCCGCCAAGGTGCTTCCTCCATAGTTCACGCGATTGGTCTTCAGGTTGATGGACCAGTCCTTTTTGTTGGCGCTACCGCGAAAGGTCACCAAAAAGATGCGCTTCTTGAGCTCTGGGAAATAGTTGTGAGCAATAGCAAAATTGCTTTCCACCCGACCACTGCGCAGCTTTTGGGGCATAATGCGCCAACCGTAGGCTCTGAGATAGTTGAACTCCGTGGAGTTTTCCGGCAAATACACCCCTAAGCAGGAGGCCGCCGCCACCGAAGTAAAATATTTATCAACATATTCTAAGCTTACAGGCTGCCTCGTAGCCGCACGCACAGGCAGCACCACCAGCACTGCCAAAACAAAGCTCAGCAGCATCATCCATCTGCGTAGTCTATCCATAAGCTACCTCCTTCGTCAAAGTAATATCATATGCTTCTACTTATATTATACGAAGTTCTGCTGCTTTTTGCAAAATAAAAAGGCATCACCCGTGAAGATGATGCCTCGATGGTTAAATATGCTTTACGTTGGCAGCTTGCTCGCCTCTGTCGCCGGTAATTACGTCAAATTCAACGTCCCAGCCTTCCTCCAGAGTTCTGTAGCCATCGGCTTGAATAGCGGAGAAGTGTACGAATAAATCCTTAGCACCCTCTCTTTGAATGAAGCCGTAGCCCTTTTCAGCATTAAACCACTTTACTTTACCAGTCAT
>SFRS01000231.1 GCA_004562175.1 bacterium
GAATATTGCTCCGGAAAAGACCGGCAAGCTGATCCCGCAAATTGGCGAATTTATGAAACAGCGTCTGCGCAATATGCTTATTGACCAAGGCATTCGCTATGACGTAGTTGATGCAGTTCTGGCCGAGGAGCGCAATGATGACTTTGCTGATTTATATGCTCGCGCTGTAGCTCTGAATAATTTCGTAGCTAGCGAGGCTGCTCCTGCGTTGATTCAGGCTGCAACCCGTGTGGCTAATCTGTGCAAGAAGATTGAAGAGGAGACTGCTATTAACCCGCAATTGTTCGAGGTTGAAGCCGAGTCTGCCCTGCACAAGGCTGCTATGGAGGCCAATAAAGAGGTTTTGGCTGCTTCCGTACAATACGATTATGCAACCGTGCTCACCGAGGCTACCAAGCTAGTTGACCCCATTAACAAGTTCTTCGACGATGTTATGGTTATGGCCGAGGATGTGAAGATTAAGAATAATCGTCTGGCACTGCTGAGCGCCGTGAAAGACGTAACCCATGCAGTGGGCGACCTCAATTCTATCGTTCAATAATAGGTTTTACGCATTACTATAATATATATTAAGGAGACTGATTCCCATGGAAAAATTTAATGAAGAGGCCAAAAAATTAGCCGAAATGCAAAATGAGTACACCCTGCTCACCAGCAAGAAGCCCAGCGAAATGTGCCACGAGGATTTCATTCGCGCTGAGGAGCTGAATCTGGAGATTAAGGATGCAACTAAGGTTATGGCTGCCCTTGCTATTGAATTGGCTGGCTATAAAAAGGACGAAAAGGGTCTTTGGGTAGAGAAATAATCTGCTTACAAAATTGAGTTTAAAGAAACGGTATGGTTCTTTTGGACTGTATCGTTTCTTTTTTTATGTAATAAAATAGCTATGGTCAGCTCGCGGTGAGTTGATGGCAGCTCGTTGCCTCATAGCTATTTTTATTGCAATATGGTATAATCAACCTGTTGAATATTTCACAAGAGGAGTGTGGAGATATATGAAGATAGATATTCCTGTGAAAAAGGGAGATAGAATAGAGTTATTGGTTACTGGTCTTGGCTCCAGTGGCGAGGGCGTGGGTAAGTATGAGGGCTTTACGGTGTTTGTGAAGGGTGCGCTGCCTAGGGAGAATGTGCAGGTAGCAATTACACTAGTGAAGAAAAGCTATGCCGTGGGCCGCTTGGAGCAGATTATTACTGCTTCTCCGGAGCGGGTGGAGCCACTGTGTCCTGTGTATGAGGAGTGTGGTGGATGCCAGCTGCAGCATTTGAGTTACGCAGGGCAGTTGGCCGCGAAGCTCCAGCAGGTGCAGGATGCTTTAACGCGCATTGGGCACCTGGAGGTGGAGGTGCTGCCGGTTTTGGGTGCCAACGACCCTTGGCATTATCGCAACAAGATGCAGTTTCCGGCGGCGCAGAATAGCGAGGGACAGCTGCAAATCGGTTGCTATGCCACGGCAACACACAACGTCATCAACACTGATGGCTGCCTGATTTCCAAGGAGGCCAACAATGCTATTTTGACCACCGTTCGTAAATGGATGGAGCATTATAATATTAGTGCTTATGATGAAAAGACCGGCAAGGGCATGGTGCGCCACGTGATGGGTCGTGTGGGCGTGCACAGTGGCGAGGTAATGGCGGTGATTATTACCTCCGGCTACGATTTGCCCCATCGTGCGACACTGGTGAAGTGGCTGCAGCAGTATGTGCCGGGGCTCACTAGTGTGGTGCAAAACATCAACAAGAAGCAAACTAATGTGGTGATGGGCGGCAAGACACGGGTGCTGTGGGGTGCCGAGAGCATTAAGGATAGCCTCGGCAGCCTCAGCTTCAACATTGCAGCACAGGCCTTTTTTCAGGTGAACAGCGAGCAGGCGGAGAAGCTTTACAACAAGGCTTTGGAGTTTGCGGCTCTGTCCGGGGATGAAACGGTGGTGGATGTGTACTGCGGTACGGGCACTATTTCCCTGTATTTGGCCCGTCATGCGCAAAAGGTGTACGGAATCGAGATAGTGGCCCCTGCTATCGAGAACGCCAAGCGCAATGCGGAAGAAAATAAATGTGCCAATGCGGAGTTCATTTTGGGCGATGCGGCGGTGGAGCTGCCGAAGCTTTTGGATGGCGGTGTGACTCCGGATGTTGTTTTAGTGGACCCGCCTCGTGCTGGCTGTGAAGAACGTGTCTTGGCGGCTATTGCCAAGGTCGCGCCCAGACGCATTGTGTATGTTTCCTGCAGTCCAGCGTCCCTTGCTCGCGATTTACATTATTTGGAGGGACATGGCTACAAGACTGTGATTGTGCAGCCAGTGGATATGTTCCCCATGACCAGCCACGTGGAAAACGTGTGCTTGGTGGAGAGGACATAAAGTAATCGCGAACATAAGTTTCCTACCGCGTTTGCGAGCAGGAGTCTAAATCGAACCG
>SFRS01000232.1 GCA_004562175.1 bacterium
GTTGGGACCGGCGTAGTAGTCGCCCAAGGGCTCCGGAGAATATTGACCCAAGAAAATAGCACCGGCGTTGCGAATATAAGGCATGATTTCAAAGGGAGCCTTGGTCATGATTTCCATGTGCTCCGGTGCGGAAATATTGGCCATCTCGATGACGGTCTCCATATCCTTGGCCAAAACAACCTTGCCTGCTTGGGCCAAACTGGTTTCTGCGATTTCCTTACGAGGCAATTTGGCCAGCTGCACTTCGATTTCCGCAGCAGTTTCCTTGGCCACACGCTCGCTATCAGTTACGAGGATAGCGCAGGCCAGGGGGTCATGCTCTGCTTGGCTCAAGAGGTCCGCTGCCAAATATTCCGGGTTTGCGCTGTCGTCAGCGATGACCAGAATCTCGCTGGGACCGGCCAGCATATCGATATCCACGTGGCCGATAACAGCCTTCTTAGCCAGGGTTACGAAAATATTGCCAGGGCCGGTGATTTTTTCTACCTTAGGAACAGTAGCAGTGCCAAAGGCCAAAGCGGCGATAGCTTGAGCGCCACCCATTTTATAAATCTCTGTTACGCCGATGAGGCGCGCGGTTACCAGCACGTTGGGGTTAACCATGCCATCCTTTCCGGGAGGCACAGCCATGACAATGCGGGGCACGCCGGCCACCTTAGCCGGGCAGGCATTCATCATTACAGATGAGGGATAAGCAGCGGTGCCACCGGGCACGTAAATGCCTACGGAGTCCACGGGAGTCACCTTTTGGCCCAGCATGGAGCCGAAGGGACGATTGGTGAGCCAGGTCTTGGGCATTTGCTCCTCGTGGAATTTCATCACATTGGCAATGGCACGCTCCAGGGCTGCCTTCACCTCCGGCTTACAAATAGCTTCAGCCTCAGCAAATTCCTCCTCGGTAACACGGATATTTTCGGTCGTCAGCTCCACTCTATCGATTAGCTTGGTGTAGTAGAATAATTTCTCATCACCCTCAGCGCGCACATCCGCCACTATTTGCTCCACTACCTGGGCAGCAGTCATGTGGCGACCAAACATGGCATCGGTGCCTGCTTGGATGCGCGGGGATAATTCTACCTCATCAAAAGCTTTTTTCTTCATTAAAGCAGCAATTTCAGCTGCATTCATTTGTCTTACATCAGTAACCTGCATTTTATTTTGCCTCCTCATTTGAAACAACACGTAAATCCTCCACCAGCTTGTGCAGGCGGGCAAATTTCAGCTTAAAGCTGGCTCGATTAGCAATCAAGCGGGCGGTGGCGGTGAAAATAGAATCCACCTCGGCCAATTTGTTTTCCTTCAGGGTGCGCCCTGTTTCTACTATATCTACAATCATTTCGCTTAAGCCAACAATGGGACCCAGCTCAATGGAGCCGTTTAATTTCACAATTTCCGTCTGGATGCCCAGCTTATTGAAATAAGCCTTGGCGCAGTTGGGATATTTCGTGGCCACACGCAGATGGGCATAGTCCGTGAGCTTTTCCCGGCGCTTGGCCTCCGGTACCGCCATCATCAAGCGGCAGCGACCAAATCCTAAATCCAGCATCTCCACCACGTCCTTATCCTGCTCTAGCAGTACGTCCTTGCCAATGATGCCGATATCCGCAGCGCCGTATTCCACATAGGTGGGCACGTCCACAGTTTTGGCAATAATGAAGCGCACCTTGGTCTCCTCGTTGCTGATGACCAGCTTGCGGGAATCCTCGGTCACATTGTCGGCGCTGTAGCCAACCTTGGCTAAGAGGCGCACCGATTTATCGAAAAGCTTGCCCTTGGGCAAGGCTATAGTAATATATTCGTCCATGGGGAAAATCTACCTACTCTTTCTTTAGGATACGTATACGAGACTGGAGCAGCAATACTCCTTCACCGCGCTGGCAGCCCCGGCCAAATCCATGGCCTCGGTGCACAGCTTCACGCTGCGCCCCTCCTGGCGCAGTGCCGTGGCCTTGGCAATAGCATCGGGCAGCTTGCCCTCGCTCCAGGCCACTAAGGCGTCCCAGCGGCGCTCGGCCTTCACCAGGCCTGCGCGCTCCAAGGCCAGCACCACTCTGTCCACGCCCAGGGCGAAGCCCGTGGCGGGGCAATCAAGGCCAAAGCCCTGCATCATCTTGTCGTAGCGGCCACCCCCGGCGATGGGATAGCCAATCTCCGGCATGTACACCTCAAAGAGCATGCCCGTGTAATAATCAAAGGAACGATACAGTCCCAAATCAAAGTTCAAATAAGCAGCCACGCCATAGGCCTCCACCAAAGCGTAAATGCGACGCAAATCTTCAAGTGCACTCAGCGCTTTAGCATTGGTCACCACACCCTGCAAGCGCTCGATGAGCTCCACGCCGCCCTGCAGGAAGAGGAAGTCGGCGAAAAGCTCCTTGATTTCGCTGCGAATGCCCTCCATGCTGTCGGCCAGCTGCTGCAT
>SFRS01000233.1 GCA_004562175.1 bacterium
TCCAGCTGCGCCATGCGCCCACCGATGGTGGGCTCCTTTTCTACAATGTCCACCTTGTAACCTGCCTCGGCAATGTCCAGCGCTGTTTGGATGCCGGCGATGCCGCCGCCAATAACCAGCGCCCTTTTTACTACATCACTCTGCCCTACGTGCAGAGGACTATTAAAGCGCACCTTGGCAATAGCCGCCTTGGCCAGCTTGATGGCCTTGGCTGTAGCCTCGGCTTTATCCTTCAATACCCAGGAGCATTGCTCACGGATATTGGCAATTTCCACCATGTATGAGTTGATGCCCACGCTTTCCGCGCACTTGCGGAAGGTGGCTTCGTGCATGCGGGGTGAACAGGAGCATACTACAATTCTATCCAGCTTGTAGTCGTGCACAGCATTGCGAATAATCTCCTGGCCCTGCTCCGAGCACATGTATTTATAATCAACGGCGTAGGCCACGTCAGGCACCTGACGCACGGCCTCCACCACTTGGGCAACATCCACCGTGCCGGCGATATTGCTGCCACACCAACATACAAAAACACCTATTTTTTGCACGAGGATACCTCCTATTTATTGTATTTTCTAAAGGCTGCTACTAAAGCCTGCTGGGGCATGTCCGCAGGATAATGCTCCAACGCCTCTGCAGTCAAGCGATTGCCACCCTGCTGGCGAATATTTACTAAGCGCGCAGCCTCCATAATAGCACAGGGACTCACTCCCTTGGGGCAGCGCTGCTCGCAGGCCATGCAGGAAAGGCAAACCCACGGGGACTTAGCCGCCAAAATTTCTTCGCCGCGGCCATTAATCAGCTCCCACACCATGCGGCTGGGTAGCAGGTCCATCTTATCACCCATGGGACAGGTGGCACTGCAGCGACCACATTGGATGCAACGACTTACATCCGTATTAGCAAGGCGCAGCAGCTGAGCTGCTAATTCTTTTCCCTTCAGCTCCATCAGTCCGCACCTCCTTCAGCCACACCAAGAGCCTCCGCTAAAAGCTCTGTAAAGTAGTAAACAGGAAGTGTATTGGCTTCAGCATGAGCCACTAAATTATACGCACACAGGGGGCAAGCAGTAATCAGCTCCTGCGCACCGCAGCTAGCTGCATTACCCTTGATTTCGCCCACCATGCGCTGGCACATCGCCTTGTTGGTAATCGCCAAATAACCAGCGCAGCACTCATTGCGCATAGCATATGCAACCGGCTTAGCACCCAGCGCCTTGATGAAGTCCTCCAAAATCTTAGGACGTTCCGGGTCATCCATGGCCATTACTTGTCCCGGTCTGAGCAGCATACAACCATAGTAAGCGCCTACCGAACGCCCTTTCAGAGGCTTTGTGATTCGTTTGGCAACCTCTGCCCAACCAATGTGGTCCCGCAAAACCTCTAAATAATGCAGCACTTGCGTTTCGCCCTGATAGGGCTCCTCCAGCTGCAGATACGCGTTAACCTTGGCTGCGATTTCCGGCTTGGTGGCCATATCATTATTAACACGCTTCAGCACGTGATGGCAGGCACTGCACAGCGTTACCAGCACGCCACCATTGGCCTTCGCTGCGGCTAGCGCCCGCACCGCACTGAGTCGCTCCGCAATGGCATCGGGAGCCATGGGATACACAGCACCGCAGCATTGCCACTCAGGCAGCTCCACCAAGGGAAAGCCCAAAGCCTCGGCAGCTCGGCGAGCAGCTCTATCCAGCTTTTGCGCCTTCGTGGAAAGCGTGCAGCCAGGATAATAATTATAAATCATTTCATTCCCTCCTTTGAGGCATAAAAACAACCTTGACCTAAAATTGCTTTTCCTAGTGTATATTCTACACAAATCGGATTTTTACTGCTAGCAAGCTAAAAATATTTGTAAAAAAATGCGGCTGCTTCTCCTGCAAAGAAGTATCAGCCGCATTATTTAGCTCAGATGAAAGTGTATGAAATTTTACTCCTGCCAATAATCCAGCTTTTGGGTAATGCCAATGGAGCGAGCCACAAAAACAGGATTCTTGTCTGCTTCGCGTTGCTTACTATAGTCATCCATTGCCTTCAGCGCAGGTCCGCCCAAAATGCAAATGACTGGCAAGTTGATGATGGCCATGCAGCCCATGAGCACATCGGCCAAGTCCCACATGAGGCCCATGCTAGAGCCGGCGCCAATGAAAATAACCACGCAGGCGATAGCACGATACACCATATTGAAGGTAGGACCGGGCACAGCCTTCATGATATAGGCAAAGCAGTTATCAACATAGTAGAGATTACCCAGCAAGGTAGTGAAGGCAAAGAGCACCATGGACACGGTGATGAACACCTTGGCTACGCCACCCATGGAAGCAGCCAAAGCAGTTTGGACATAGGGCGCACCAGCCAGCTCCTTCACAGGCTCCACGCCGGAGGTCATGCACATGAAGGCAGTGGCAGTGCAGATGAGC
>SFRS01000234.1 GCA_004562175.1 bacterium
CAATTGCTATTGTAATGCGATTATTCATCGTATTACTAGCGTAGTCGCATTCTTGCCTCCGCCACTTCCCAGGTATACGCTTTTCGCTTGCGAACATCACAGTTCGCCTGCTGATTACTCATTACGAATTTACTAATAATTTGCAAATTGTTACTTTACAATTACCTAGATATTTTATACCATATTAGTAGAAAATGCAAAGGAAAAAACATTGGAGGTGTATCATATATGTTCAAGAAAACCTTGCTTGCCTTGGGATTGTGCTTGGCGGTTAGTGCCAGTGCCTTCGCTGCTGTGACGGAAAAAGTGGAAAGCGGGGACAAGTATCAGCTGAGCTACCCTGTCTTCACCTTGAAAAAGGAAAAGGCCGCCCAACGCATTAACGACGACATTTTGGCCATGGCTCTTGCAACTAAGGCGCTTTTGGATAAGCCTGAATGCGAATACAAGGCAGTGGGCACCAATTTTGAAATCATCAGCGAAAACGACAAATATGTCAGCCTGATCTTCACCACCTGGGACAATATGGGTGGGGCCCATGGCATGTATTATGACCATGGCCTTGTCTACGACAAAAAGAGCGGCAAGCGTGTTCCCTATACCAAGTTCGCCAAGGCTATCAAGGCTGGGGATTTGTACGATGGTATTGCCAGCCGTAAGCTGAAGGTTTACTGCAGGGACTTAACCACTGTATCCGATGCCCCCTTTTTGGAGTACATCAAGAAAGAGGCCTTCAAGGTTAGCAATGATTATATCCTGCAGGATGGCAGAGTTTATCTCTTATATCCTCCCTATGAGCTGGACTGCTACGCTAGGCACTACCTGCGTAGAGCTGCCGAAAAAGTAAGCTTAAAGATTGAGAAATTGGCTCCTTCGCTTGCCCGTAGGCGAGGGAGCTTTTTATGCTTTTAATTCCCACTAAAACACTGTGAAATATCTCCTAATAGAAAATTATTATTGACAGAATTCAGCATTTATGGCATACTAATAATAAATATTAGGCTAATATTGTTGACAGCTTTAGTCATGAGTAGCATAATATTAGTCAAGGAGCGTTCGCCAAACGGGCGAACAAAACCTTAAAAGGAGGGAGTTTTATGCAACATCTGCCGTTGGACGTGCGCGTGCCCATGGATGAGGACAATGTGGCCATCGTGCGTCATGAAGAAAAATGCATTAAGTGTGGTATGTGCAAGAGCGTGTGTGAGGAGTACATCGGCGTGCACGGTACCTATACTCTGGAGGCAACAGGTGGCAAGGGCATCTGCATTCATTGTGGTCAATGCACTCAGGTATGCCCTGTTGACAGCCTGACAGAGCGTTATGAATATCAGGATATCCGCGAGGCCGTGGCTGACCCGGATAAAATTGTTATTGTCAGCACTTCCCCGTCCGTGCGTGTGGGCTTGGGCGAAGAGTTTGGTATGCCTGCCGGCTCCTTTGTGGAAGGCAAAATGGTAGCACTGCTGCGCAAGCTGGGCGTGGACTATGTTTTGGATACCAACTTTGCTGCCGACCTGACCATCGTGGAAGAGAGTAGTGAGCTCATCGAGCGTATCACCAAGGGTCGTGGCCCCTTGCCCCAATTCACCAGCTGCTGCCCTGCTTGGGTAAAATTTGCTGAAATGTATTATCCGGAAATTCTGCCTAATATTTCCAGTGCTAAGAGCCCCATTGGCATGCAAGGCCCCACCATCAAGACCTTCTTTGCCAAGAAGATGGGCTTGGATCCGGAAAAGATTGTTAACGTTGCTTTGACTCCCTGCACCGCGAAGAAGTTTGAAATTCGCCGCGAGGAAATGAGCGATGCTGCTGATTATTTGAAGATTGAAGGCTTGCGCGACATGGACGCAGTCATCACCACCCGCGAGCTGGCTAAATGGGCTCGTGAAGCGGGCGTTGATTTCGATGCCTTGGAGGATTCCGCTTATGATGATTTCATGGGCGAGGGCAGTGGTGCCGGCGTTATTTTCGGCAACACCGGTGGCGTTATGGAGGCTGCGCTGCGTACTGCTTATGAGCTGATTACCGGCAAGGAAGCTCCGGCTCCGCTGTTGGATTTGCAACCTGTACGTGGCTACGAGGGTATTCGTGAGGCTAGTCTTGATGTGGACGGACTCACTGTCAATGTGGCTATTGTTTATGGCACTGCCAACGTGCGCAAAATGATTGAGCGCGTGAAGAGCGGCGAAAAACAATATCACTTCATCGAAGTAATGACCTGCCCCGGCGGCTGCATTGGTGGCGGCGGCCAACCCAAGACCATGCTGCCGGTGGCTGACGATGCCCGCAAGGCACGTATTGCCAGCCTGTATACTCGTGATGCCAGCATGAAGGTGCGCAAGAGTCACGAGAATGAATCCATTAAAAAGCTGTATGAAGAATTCTATGGCCAGCCGCTGAGCGAATTGGCTCTGCCCCATCTGCAAACAACCCGCAAGCGTATTTGTAAAGGTTGAAGAGGCTGCTGCTCCGGCTAATAAATATGCCGGCACCCAAACCGAAAAGAACCTGATTGCTGCCTTCGAAGGCGAATCCGGTGCTCGTAACAAATACACCTACTTCTCTGCTGTAGCTAAGAACGAAGGCTATGAGCAAATCGCTGGCCTGTTCCTGAAGACCGCTGAAAACGAAAGAGAGCATGCTAAGATGTGGTTCCAAGAGCTGGGTGGCATTGGCGACACTGCTGCTAACCTGCTGGCTGCTGCTGAAGGCGAAAACCACGAATGGACCGACATGTATGTTGGCTTTGCTAAGACTGCTGACGAGGAAGGCTTCCCCGAGCTGGCAGCTAAATTCCGCGCTGTTGCTGAAATCGAGCGTCATCATGAAGAGCGCTACAGAGCACTCCTGAAGAATGTGGAAACCGCTCAAGTATTTGCTAAGAGCGAAATCAAGATTTGGGAATGCCGCAACTGCGGTCATATCGTAGTTGGCACCAAGGCTCCTGAGGTTTGCCCCGTTTGCCTGTATGCTCAATCCTATTTCGAAATCCACGAATCCAACTACTAAGCCACTTTTTCTAATTACATATTGAACCTTGCTGCAAGCCCTGCTATTAAGCGGGGCTTGTATTTTTTCATATTTTATTGGCATAACAAATTATCTTTGGAACAAAGGCAAGAAAAT
>SFRS01000235.1 GCA_004562175.1 bacterium
TATGTAAGTGATATTCGAATATGAAACTGTACATTACTAAATTTAACAAGGAGGTTTTTCAGTATGACTGCTCAAGAAAAGCAAAGCGGTGGTATGCAAAAGACCTTATCACTGTGGAACTTTTTTACAATCGGCTTTGGTGCCATTATTGGCACTGGTTGGGTTTTGATGGTTGGTGATTGGATGATCATCGGCGGCGGACCTATCGCTGCTATGATTGCCTTCATTATTGGTGCCTTTTTTCTTTTGCCTATTGGTGCCGTGTTTGGCGAGTTGACCGCAGCCATTCCTATTTCCGGTGGTATCGTAGAATATGTGGACCGCACCTATGGCCACACGATGAGCTATATTACAGGCTGGTTTTTGGCCTTGGGTAATGCCATCCTCTGTCCCTGGGAAGCAATTGCTATCTCCACCTTAGTTTCAGATATGTTTGGTGACCTTTTCCCCATTTTGCGAGCTCATAAAATGTATTCTTTAATGGGTGCAGATGTGTATCTGATTCCTACAGCAGTGGCTTTAAGCTTTGCGGCCTATGTAATAGTGCAAAACTTTCGCGGTGCTTCCGCTGCAGCAAAGCTGCAGGCCTTTTTAACCAAGGCGCTGCTTCTAGGTATGCTGTTAGCCATGGGCATTTCCTTTGTTAAGGGCGGCCCGGCCAATATTCAGCCGGTGTTCGCTAGCGTGGAGGGTGCAACCACAAGCACTTCTGCTTCCACTATGTTTGCCGGCGTAATTTCTGTGTTGGTTATGACTCCCTTCTTCTATGCTGGCTTTGACACCATTCCTCAGCAGGCTGAGGAAGCAGCAGAGGGCTTAGATTGGAACAAGTTTGGTAGAGTAATTAGCCTAGCTCTGTTGGCTTCTGGCGGCTTCTACATGGTGTGCATTTACTCCTTCGGCAGCATCATTCCTTGGACGGAGTTTATCAAAAGCTCTATTCCTGCCCTGGCCTGTCTCAAATCTATTAATATATTTCTTTATGTGACCATGCTGTGCATTGCTACCCTAGGCCCCATGGGCCCCATGAATTCCTTCTATGGTGCTACCAGTCGTATTATGCTGGCCATGGGTCGCAAGGGGCAGCTTCCCGCCTCTTTTGCTAAGGTGGACCCCAAGAGCGGTGCACCCCGTATTCCCAATATGATCCTGGGCGTTTTGACTATAGTAGGTCCCTTCTTAGGCAAAAAGATGCTGGTGCCATTGACTAATGTTTCTGCTCTTGCCTTTATTTTCTCCTGTACCATGGTAGCCTTTGCCTGCTATCGGATGCGCATTACAGAGCCAGATTTGCCTCGCCCCTATAAGGTTCCCGGCGGCAAGCTGGGTATAGGCTTTGCTTGTTTGGCAGGCAGCAGCATCGTTCTGTTGATGGTTGTTCCTACCAGCCCTGCAGCCTTGAACGCAGTTGAATGGAGCTTGGTATTAGGTTGGCTGGGCATTGGCCTTGCAATCAGAGCATTGGCAAAGCTCAGCGGATCGACTAAAAAGGAAGAACAAGTTGTAGTTTAATAAGCTTTGGCTTATAAAAATAATTAATTATAAAATTGGGAGGTTAATATTATGTCTAAGTATGCATTTACTGGCGGTTTACTCATTGATGGTACCGGCGCTGCTCCGGTAGAACAAAGCTTAGTATTGGTCGAGGATGACAAAATCACCTATGCTGGTGCTGCTAAGGAAGTTCCCGCTGATTATGAGAGCATTGATATTAGCGGTAAAACCATTATGCCGGGCCTGATTGATACCCATCTACATTTTTCCGGCAATCTGACTGATGATGATACTGATTGGGTTTTAGAGGACAGAATCCAAAAGACTGTGGTTGCAGTGCAGCAAGCTCATGAATGCTTGGAGCATGGCCTGACCACCGTAGGTGAAATTTCTTACTCTGGTATCGCTATTCGCGATATGATTGAAAAAAAGGTTATGCAGGGCCCTCGTGTTGTAGCTACTGGCTTGGGCTTTTGCCGTACTGCTGGTCATGGTGATTCCCACAAATTGCCTAGCTGGTATAATGCTGAGTCCCATCCTTGGGCTGAGCGTGTAGACGGCCCTTGGGATTTGCGCAAGGCTGTACGTAGAAGATTGCGTGATAACCCGGATGCTATTAAGATTTGGTCCACTGGCGGCGGTATTTGGCGCTGGGATCAAAAGCTTGATCAACACTATACCTTTGAAGAAATCAAGGCAGTAGTTGATGAAGCAAATATGGTGGGCATTCCTGTATGGTCCCATGCTGAAGGCTATGGTGGTGCCTTGGACTCCGCTAAGGCAGGCGTACACCTGATTATTCATGGTCAGGCATTGAATGACGAATGCTTGGATATCATGGCTGAAAAGGGTATATATTTCTGCCCCACCATTCAATTCCTCAATGAATGGTTCAAAACCTATGCTCC
>SFRS01000236.1 GCA_004562175.1 bacterium
TATAAATATCATACTTTATATTAATTTCATTAATTAAATATTTATTTTTAAACTTAAGTAACTTATTTTACTTTTTTAAGCATATGGCTCACCTACAAACGCACAAAAAAAGAAGACGTCCGCAGACGTCCTCCAAATAGTAATGCTCTTTGAAATTATAAACTTTCGCTATGCTCATTGGCCAAGATAACAAAGGTATTTTTATTATAATCGATAATTCCTTCTTCCTTCATTCGTGCCAGCTCCCTTGTCAAGGCACTGCGGTCCGCATCCAGATAATTGGCCAAATCTGTGCGGTTGAAGGGAATAGTAAACTGGCGACAGCCTTGGTTCCGCGCCTCCTGCTCCAAATAAGCCAAAATCTTGCTGCGCAGAGTCTTCTTGCACAATATTTCCGTTTTCTCAATCAAGCGCGTATTATTGTCCGCCAAAATCGACACAATATTACACATGAGCCGTTGGGAAGCCTTGCTGCTGGTGTTGCTGTCAAACAGCATCCTCCCCAAGGGTAGCATTAAAATTTCGCTGTCGCTAGCTACAAAATAGCTGACCACGCTACGATCCCCCAGCTTGCCCAAAAAGTTTTCAGCAAAAACCGAGCCTGCCCCTAAATTAGCAATAATGGCCTTTTCGCCCCAAATATCCTCTTTAATCATCTGTACCGTGCCCTCCAGCACCACGCACAGGTTTTCTACACAATCCCCCGCTAAATAGATGTAGTCTGACTTAGGAAAATGCTTAATGAGTCCATGGAATTTTTGCAGTACTTCGTTGATTTCCTCCCTATCCAAGCCCTGAAACAAGGGTATCTCTATGTAATTAGGTGTGTACATTTTCACTGCCATCCTCGTCACCGCCCTCATATACTTACTTTATTCACCCTAATTATGCCAAATCAGCTTAACTCTGTAAATATTTTGTAATTAAAGTAAGTTTTAAGTAAGTATGTTGCATTGGCAACATTAGAGGTTAGAATTTGTGCTTTAGGCCACAAAAAAGCTTCCGCCACAGTGCATGACGGAAGCCCTTGCTTATTTAAAAAGATTTTTAATTTTATTGAGGAAGCTCTTTTCCTCAGGGTTAATGTTATCCTTGCTGATGGATTCAAAAGCACGCAGCGCGTCCTTTTGCTTCTCGCTGAGCTTGGTAGGCACAACCACCTTGATGCGCACCAATTGGTCGCCGCGCATGCCACCGCGCAGGCTAGGAATACCCTTGCCCTTCAAGCGCAGCACCTTGCCGGGCTGAGTGCCCTCAGGAATCTTCATAGTTACCTGACCATCCAGTGTCGGTACCTGTACCTCAGCACCCAGAGTAGCCTGTACGATATTAATGGGCACCTCACAAAGCACAGTAGTGCCATCACGTTCAAAGAACTTGTGGGGCTTCACGTACAGATATACGTACAAATCACCGCTAGGTCCACCCTTAGCACCGGCTTCGCCCTCGCCGCCTACGCGCAGTCTGGAGCCATTGTCAACGCCTGCAGGAATCTTCACCTTCAGGTGCTTATTTTTCTTCACAGTGCCCTTGCCGCGGCATTCCTTACAGGGCTCGGAAATAATCTTGCCCTCGCCGTGACACTTGGAGCAAGGACGCTCATTGACCATTTGGCCAAACATCGTATTCTGCGTAAAGCGCACATAACCTGTGCCATGGCAATCCGGGCAGGTCTCCACCTTGGAGCCAGGCTCGGCGCCATTGCCGTGACAATGGGGACAGGTTTCGTCGCGATAAAGGTTGATTTCCTTTTCAATGCCAAAGGCAGCCTCTTCAAAGGTAATCTCCAAGTCAAAGCGTAAATCAGCACCACGTTGGGGTCCCGCATTGCTGGCGCGGCCACTGCGACCGCCTTGACCGCCAAAGAACATATCAAAGATGTCCTCCATGCCGCTGCCGCTGAAGCCGCCAAAGCCACCGCCGAAGGGATTGCCACCGGGGCCACCACCCTGTTGGGCTTGTTCAAAGGCATCAGGACCTAATTGGTCATATTGAGAACGCTTGGTTTCATCGGACAACACGCTGTAAGCTTCGTTGACCTCTTTGAACTTTTCCTCGGCCTCAGCATTACCTTTGTTGCGGTCAGGATGATACTTTAGGGCCAGTTTACGGTATGCTTTTTTCAATTCGTCCACGGTGGCAGTTTTGGACACACCGAGGACTTCATAGTAGTCTCGTTTAGCCATAATTTGGCCTCCAATTATACATTAAGTTAGTGCCCAAGAGCCGTACAGCAGTTGGGCACTATAACATTTATACTATTTATATGGACCGCATAGAATGTGCCAGATACGAGGCGTGGCGACAAGCCACGACCCATGTGGTCACAAGCGCAGTGCAGTGAGCACATGTTGGTCGCGCTGT
>SFRS01000237.1 GCA_004562175.1 bacterium
TGCATGGGCAAAATTAAAACTGCTTCTAACCATTTGACGGAGCTGATTAATCAGGTGCTGGATATGAGCCGCATTGAAAGCGGCAAGCTGAATTTGCAGCATGAGCAGATGAATGTGGCAGAGCTTTTGCAGGAGTCCGTGACCATTGTACAGCCCTTGGCTAATAATAAGCACCATGAGCTGACGCTAGCCGTTGACGTGGAGCATAATCAGGTCTTGGGTGATGGCATCCAGCTGAAGCAAATCTTTATCAATTTGATTACCAATGCCATTAAATATACAGAAAATGGTGGTAAAATTGCTGTTTCCTTGCAGGAATTGGACACAACACAGGACAAGAAGCAGCTTTATCAGCTGGTCGTTGAGGATAATGGCCTTGGTATGAGCGAAGAGTTCCAAAAGCATATTTTCGAGCCCTTCTCCCGCGTGCAGGATAGCACTAATAGCGGCATTCAGGGCACCGGCCTTGGTATGGCCATTATGAAGCGCATTGTGGATTTGATGCAGGGACATATCGAGCTGGAAAGTGCTTTGGGCAAGGGTAGCAAGTTTACGATTACCATACCCTTGGAAATCGTGGTTGCCGAGCAAGCTGAGACAAAGGCACAAGCCGCAACAGATTTGAGCATCTTCAAGGGCAAGCACGTGCTGCTTGTGGACGATGTGGAGCTAAATCGTGAAATAGGGGAATACATTTTGAGCTCTGCTGGCTTTGAGGTGACAGCCTTGGATGATGGCAAGCATGCCTATGAGTATATGCAGAAGGCTAAGCCCGGTGAAGTGGATTTGATTTTGATGGACTTGATGATGCCCATTATGGATGGTTATACTGCAGCGCGCCTGATTCGCAATCTGCCGGATAAGGCCGTGGCCAATGTTCCCATCGTGGCACTGACGGCTAATGCCTTTGAGGAGACCAAGAAGGATGTCTTGGCTGCGGGCATGAACGGACACCTGGCCAAGCCCATCAATAAGGATGAGCTGTATAAGAATTTGGCGGGCTTCTTTACCCAACTACCCCCCCGATTTTGAAAAGCTATAATCGTTAACTTAAAACAATACTTTAGCCCTCGGTTGTACGCCGGGGGCTGTTTTTTTATGTCGGGAATGAATTGATAATGGAGAAGTGAATTGGCTTCACGACAAACATTCTTTTTGGTATATTTTTAGGTAGGATAAAATTTCAGTACTTTTGTAGTTGCAGCGTGGAGAAATAAGATTTCACAATTCGTTCGTATTATAAACACTTGTATTGAATAAAGAAAAGATGTATAATGATTGTAGTTGCAGCGGTAGCCTTGTGGCGCAGTTTTTGTGCGTGTGAGGAGCTTCTGCCCAATCGTGTGGATTGGTGGCACCTGTCGAGCTTGGCAGGTGCTTTTTTATTGCAAAGGACTAGCATAATACGTGTATACGTGCTATAATATGTGGGAGGGTGCAGGTTTATGGCTACAATGAAGGATAAGGACTTATTGAAGCTCTTATTAAAAGATGGGTGGGTACTAGAAGGAATAAAAGGAAGCCATCACAGATTAAGAAAGGGTAAAAAAATAGAGGTAATTCCCGTCCATGGAAAAGATATGAAAATAGGGTTGCTTCAAGCTATTATTAAGAGAACAGGGCTTATTTGGAAATAAGGGAGGTTGAATCATGGTATTTATTTATCCTGCTATTATACACGATGATGAAGATGGTTTTTGGGCGGAATTTCCTGATCTAGAAGGCTGCAACACTCAAGGTGACAGCCAACAGGAGATTTTGGAAAATGCCAAGGAAGCAATGGAATGCTATCTTTTAGGATTGTTGGAGCAAGGAGCTGTGTTACCTAAAGCGACTTCCCCCAAGGAGATTCGTTTGCCAGAGGCTAACACTTATATTTCCTTGATTTATGGGGATGTTGACTTGGCCAAAAACACGAAATCAATAAAAAAGACCTTAACTATTCCGATTTGGCTTAATGAGCAAGCAATGCAAGCAAATATTAATTTTTCTAACGTCCTGCAGAAGGCTTTGTTGAAGGAGCTACAATTGTGCTGAAGCATTGGGGTAGGGGTAGGTGCAATAGCTTAGTTGGGCATTCTTCGCTATCTTTTCATGTATACAAGCAAATTTTACATTCTTTTTGTACTTTTGCGGTGGCGATGTGCTATAATAAGAGTAGCACAAAAATATTTTTCCGAAAGGAGTTGTTACAAATGGCTAAATGGGTATGCGGTATTTGTGGTTATGTATATGATCCTGAGGTTGGCGATCCGGATAACGGCGTAGCAGCAGGCACTGCTTGGGAAGATGTTCCCGAGGATTGGGTTTGCCCCCTGTGCGCAGTTGGCAAGGACCAATTCACCGAAGCGTAAAATACGTT
>SFRS01000238.1 GCA_004562175.1 bacterium
TCATCGCCGGCCGTCACGGCCAGCGCACCGCCCAAGTGCTCCATCCCTTGATGGAGCCCATTTTGGAGGACACCTACGGTGTCATTCTCTACCAAGAACAGGTTATGCAAATTACCTCCGCCTTGGCAGGCTTCACCCTAGGTCAAGCAGACATCATGCGCCGAGCCATGGGCAAGAAGAAGGCCTCGGTGCTGGAAAGCATGCGCCAAGACTTTGTCGAGGGCGCGAAACGTGAGCACAATATACCGGAGCAGCTGAGCCAGCAAATTTTCTCCCTCTTACAGCATTTTGCCGGCTATGGCTTCAACAAATCCCACTCTGTGGCCTACGCTTTGGTGGCCTACCAAACGGCCTATTTGAAGGCACATTGGCGGCCTCAGTTTATGGCGGCCTTTTTAAATAGCGTTATCGGTGACAGCGACAAGCTGAGCTGGTATATTTCCGTGTGTCGCAACGACAAAATCGATATTCTGCCACCGGATGTAAACGAGAGCGGCTACCAGTTCACCGTCCATGGCAAGAGTGCCATTCGCTTCGGCTTGGCCGGCATCAAGAGTATGGGTGATGCTGCTGTCCACGAAATCATCAATTCCCGCACCAAGGATGGCCCCTTTACTAGCCTGACCGATTTTTGCAATCGCGTCAGCATGCGTTTAGTGAACAAGCGTGCCTTGGAGCATTTGATTCGCAGCGGCGCTATGGATTCCTTTGGCGCCAAGCGCGCCCAGCTGCTGGCCATTATGGAAAGAGCGGCGGAGCAGGGCGCAGCCGCGCAAAAGGATAGGGCTTGCGGGCAAATCGGTCTCTTTGATGAGGAGGATACCTTGGCAGCTACGGAAATCAAGCTGCCGCCCATGGAAGAAATGCCCAAGAGCATTATTTTGCAGAACGAAAAGGAGCTGCTGGGCTTTTACGTGACGGATCATCCCTTGAGCGAATATGCCAAAATTTTGCAGCGCTACATGCCTCTGTACCAATTTGTGGGTGACACTGCCATTAAGGATGGCCAGCTGGTGCGCGTGGCGGGCATTATTTCCAACTGCACCATTAAAACCACCAAGAAGGGCGACACCATGGCCCTTTTGACACTTGAGGACTTCACGGGAAGCTGCAATGTCATCGTCTTTAGTCGGCTATACCACGAGTGTCTGCGCGAAATCTTCGAGGATAATATCGTGGCCATCGAGGGACGCTTCAGTGTGGATGAGCGAGAAAGCAAAATCGTGGCCCAAAGCCTGTGCAAATTGAGCAACAGAGCCCCTGTGGAGGTCAAGCTGAAGATTGAAGCCTATTTAGAAAATCCCTTGGTGCAAAGGGAGCTTTTGAATGCCTTCCAAAAATTCCATGGTAACGATGTGGTCTTTTTGAAGCTGATGGGCTCTCGCAAAATCATCAAAACCACGCCCAATTATTGGGTCAACAGCGAGGCTGAGGGCTTTAGGGAGGCCATGGAAAAGATTTTGGGCAAGGGCTGCTTTGTCTGAAAAATGACTTTGTTTTCTCAAAAAATGTTAATTATGCAACGGTTATGCAAGAATAGTGGAAATAGACTTGCAAGTCCGTGCTGAAAAATGATACAATATAGAGAGTCATGTGTATATAACAATTGCAAGGAGGCTGCAAATGAATATTATAGTATGTATCAAACAAACCCCGGATACAGAGAAGGTAAAATTCAATCCGGAAACTCGCACCCTGCTGCGTGAAGGCGTTGAAAATATTATGAACCCCTTCGACATGCAGGCTTTGGAAACAGCTTTAATTATGAAGGACAAATTTGGTGGCAAGGTAACCTGCATTTCCATGGGCCTGCCCCAAGCAACCGATGTGCTGAAGGAGGCACTGGCTATGGGTGCAGATGACGCTGCCCTCATTAGCGACCGCGCTTTGGCTGGCTCCGACACTCTGGCAACCAGCTTGACCTTGGCTGCTGCTATTAAAAAGATCGGTGATTACGACCTGATTCTCTGCGGCAAGCAGGCTGTGGATGGCGACACCGCACAGGTTGGTCCGGAAATCGCTGAGCATTTGGGCCTGCCCCAAATCACCGGCACCTTGAAGCTGGATTATGTGGATGAGCGCTTTGTTGCTTATCGCGAGAATGACAACTATTCTGAAACCTTGGCTTGTGCAGCACCTCTCCTGGTAACTGTTAACACCGCTGAAAAGGAGCCCCGCTTCGCCAGCATTAAGGGCAAAATGAAGGCTCGCAAGGCTAAGATTCCTACCTGGACCATTGAGGATTTGGGTCTGGCTCCGGAGCAGGTGGGCCTGATTGGCTCTCCCACCAAGGTTAGAAAATCCTTCACCCCGACCCCGCCGGAAATCCACAGCGAAATCATTGCTGAAGAGGATTT
>SFRS01000239.1 GCA_004562175.1 bacterium
CAAGGTTTGGGCTTGGTGCAGGCTGCTCAGCAGGCGCTTTTTGCCGGCTATAGCCGCACGGATGAACGGGGTGCCGATAAAGAGGGCGTGAACAATACTATCAAGGCTGGCTTTAATCCCTATGCCATGCTGATTACGGTAAAAAAGCTGGATGATTTGTCCAAGCAGGGCGGCGGCGCCAATTATGGCCTATTCAGCAGCCATCCGGAGCCAGAGGAGCGGGTAAAGCGTGTTGTTAAGCAGCTCAAGGCCTACAATATCCATCCGGACGTAACCGTGACCGATGAAAATCATGCTTTTGTTACTGAGGGCAGCTGGCGCTTTGATATTAACCAAAGCATTGGCAATACCAAGGCTGAATACCGTGCTTATATGTTGGCCGGTGGCTTATGGAATGTGCGCCAGCGGGGCAAGGTAAACCCTAATTATTTTGTAGTCTATGACAATGGCAGCTATGCTCATATTTATTATGATGATATTCAGCTGCTCACTCTTTATACTCAGGATGCAGGAGCTTGGGGCAGTGCCGGTGCCTATGCCGGTGCTTGCGTGGATATGCTGCGTCAGTGGGCCGTGGTGGCCAACGAGAATGATGCCAAGGCAGCAGCCAAAGCCAAGAAAAAATAAAAGGATAGAAAGGCTTTAAGCGTGTGGATTGTTTAAATCTGCACGCTTTTTCTTTATTATTTGCTAGCATTGTGATAAAATATCTATATTATGGGTTAGTCTGTGCTGGAGAGTGCTAGTGTTTTGCTTTGTAAGCATTCACGTTATCTAAGCTAGCTTACAGATGGAGCCTGATTGGCAGGAGGCGAGGCAGTGACAAATTTAGAAACTACATACGGAACGCTGTATTTGTGCGCCACGCCCATTGGTAATTTGGAGGATATGACGCCGCGAGCCCAGCGCATGCTGGCGGAGGCGGATTTAATTGCCGCGGAGGATACGCGGCATACCCTGCAGCTCTTGAATCATTTTGGCATCAAGGGGCGCTTGGTGCGCTACGATGAGCACAGCAAGGAGAAGCAAGGAGCGTACCTTTTAGAGCAGCTTTTGCAGGGCAAAAGCGTTGCTCTGGTCAGCGACGCGGGCTTTCCGGGCATCGCGGACCCCGGCGAGGCGCTGGCCAAGGAGGCCATCGCCGCCGGGGTGCGGGTGGTGCCCGTGCCTGGCGCCAACGCGGCGCTCTGTGCTCTAATCGCTTCGGGCTTACCCGCCTATCCCTTTTTCTTCGGGGGCTTTTTGCCCAAGAGTAAGAAAAATCGGCGGGAGCAGCTGGAAAGCTGGAAGTACATCCCCGCGACCATGATTCTCTATGAAGCGCCCCATCGCATTGAAGAGGTGCTCAAGGATATTCTCGATAGCTGGGGCGACCGCCCCATGGCGGCCGCAAGGGAGCTGACCAAGCTCCACGAGGAGTTCTATCGGGGCAATATCAGCGGCTGCCTTGAATGGCTCGCAGCAGGCGCTGCTCGCGGCGAGTTCTGCCTCGTCATCGGTGCCGGCGAAGCCAAGGCGCCTGGGGCAGAAGCGGAGCTGGAGCCCTTGGACGAGGTGCGCCAACTGATTGCAGATGGTGTTGACAAAAAAACAGCACTAGCCCAAGTAGCCAAAAAACGTAAAATCCCCAAACGGGAGCTATATAATCAACTAATTTCTGAAGGAGAAGAGGCATAAAGATGACAAAACCGACCTATTATATTACCACCCCTATTTATTATCCCAGTGATAATCTGCATATCGGCCATGCTTATTGCACTACTATTGCCGATACCCTGGCTCGCTATCACCGCCTGAAGGGCGAGGACGTATGGTTCCTCACCGGCAGCGACGAGCACGGCCTGAAAATTCAACGCAAGGCCAAGGAAAAGGGTGTAACCCCCATCCAATATGTGGATGCCATTATTGCTAACTTCAAGCTGCTCTGGGAGCGCCTGCACATCTCTAATAATGACTTTTTGCGTACTAGCCAAGAGCGCCATCATAAGGTAGTTCAGGACGCACTGCAAAAAATTTATGAGCAGGGCGATATCTATAAAAAGAATTATAAGGGCCTGTACTGCGTGCCCTGCGAATCCTACTGGCTGGAGCGCCAGCTGGACGAAAATCACTGCTGCCCCGACTGCCATCGTCCTGTAGAGGAGATGGAGGAGGAAAGCTACTTCTTCAAGATGAGCAAGTACCAGGATTGGTGGCTTGATTTTATTGAAAAGCATCCTGACTTCATTCAACCGGCTAGCCGTCGCAACGAAATGATTAATTTCGTAAAGCAAGGCTTGGAGGATTTGTGCATTACTCGTACCACCTTCGATTGGGGCATTCCCGTACCCTTCGACAAGAAGCACGTGGTTTATGT
>SFRS01000240.1 GCA_004562175.1 bacterium
TTTTACATGAAGGCTGCCATTGAGCCTGCAAACAGGATAATACACAAGATGTAGAGCACAGCAAAAATCACTGAGGAAATCGCTCCCCACATTGCCCACTTGCCTGCGCTATTGCTTGCCTCCTCGGCTTCAAGGTATTTGCCTTGGTTGTAGAGCGAACTCACTTGCGACGCTTTCACGATGCTGACGATGCCGAATGGCAAACAGCAGAAGATGGTGACCAAAATGCCCCACACCAGATTTGTGGGTGGCATTGGACGGCTGGGCTGATATGGTTGCTGACCATATTGAGACTGACCACCATACTGTGGTGCACCATAGCTTGGAGGCACTTGGCCTACAAACAGATACGACAAAGCCGCCACTTGGCTGGCTGGCATCCAACCCGTCATGCCATCCGCCCAAACTGGAGTGGTGGGCGTGAGTCCATTGAGCATCAGCAGACTTTCGTCAAATGGGCCAACTTGCTGGCCATTGATATGCATATAGTATTGCATAGGGATATAGTTTTAAGGGGTAATTAATATTCTGTTGGGTGATATTTCTTCAGGAGTTCAACGATAGGAGCCGCCTTGGCTGCTTCGCCATTGTCGGTGTAGTGTTGGCAAAGGAGTTTGGCTGGTTCAAGGCAGTTAGTGGCGAAGAAGCGGCGACTTGCCTTGTCGGCAGCCTCAAGCATCTGCACGCCCTTTTCCTCGTCTTTCTCAAAGCCCTTCACGCCCTTGTAGGTCCACATACCCACATACGCCATACATTCGGGGTTGTTTTGCTCAGCACCCTTCTTGGCATATTCCACAGCCTTTTCCTCGTTTGCCTCCACAATCACTTCCTGGTCGGCAAAGGTTCTGAAGCCATTCAAATACACCTCAAACAGTTCGGCAGTGGCATCGCCATAGCCCATATCGCTCGCCTTTTGAATCAGTTCAAGGCTCTTGAGCTTATCTTCCTTAGTGTCCCAAGCCGATTGCAGGGTGCAGAAGCCCTTGCGTTCGAGAGCGAAAGCCGAGCCAGCGGCAATACATTCGTCGAACATCGCATTGGCGGTTTCGGGGTCCATATCTTGGTTATAGATAATGGCGGCAAGGCGCACTTTGCTGTCCATATCTCCCTCTGCCACAGCCTTTTTCAGATACTTACGAGCTTGATCGTAACGCTCGGCATCGTACCACTTCTTGCCCTCTTCGGCATTGTTCACGGCCTTAGCTGGAGCTGCTGCGGTGGTGGTGGCTTTAGTTTTCTTTGCTACTCTCTTCTTTTGGGCTGATACGGCACCGCAAGCAAGCAGCGCTGCACACAAAACCAAAACTATTCTTTTCATAAACATTATGATTTAAATTGTTACTATTTTTTGTGAAATTTTGAATATAATATGCAAATATGCAACTTTTTAACCAAATCCACAACATTTTCCCCCAAAAAAAGAAATAAGATATTAGAAATTAGAGGTTAGATAGAAGTTAGAATCCTCCGATTGCTCCAGCGCATCAGCTCCGCCAAAAGCGAAATAGCCATCAGCATGTTAGACTTTTAGCCCATTGAACTTTAAACCGAACTTTAAACCGTGGGGAAATAGGGAATTTTTCGGTATTTCTCTTGCAAGTGACACATTAAATAGGTAATTTTGTACACCTATTGCGCACTTATGATTGGAGGTGTGCAGTGTGCTCGCCGTGGGCGGGCGCATGGTAAGGTAAGCAGATAATTTATAACTAAATCATTATTAATAATTTAATTTACTAAACTACTATGTGGTTAACTAATTCTTCTGTGGGACGCAAGGTGGTGATGAGTATCACAGGCCTTTTCTTAGTCCTTTTCGTGACCTTTCACGCGCTGATGAATGCAGTGGCTGTCTTGTCGTTCGGTGCGTACGATAAGATTTGCGAATTCCTCGGTGCTAATTGGTACGCTGTACTTGGTACTGCAGTCATTGCTGGCGGTATGGTGGTTCACATCATCTACGCTTTCTGGCTCACCTACCAAAACCGCAAGGCTCGCGGTGGCGACCGTTACGCTATTTCCAAAAACTGGAAGAGCGTGAGCTGGGCATCTCAAAACATGCTCGTGCTTGGTGTCATCGTATTCTGCTTCCTTATTCTTCACTTGGTTCAATTCTGGGCTAAAATGCAGGTTCCAGAACTTCTTGGCGAACACGTGATGAATGGCAAGTACTATCTCGGTGCTGTATTTAGCCAGGTATGGGTTCTTCCTGTTTACCTCATTGGCTTTGCTGCAATCTGGTTCCACCTCACTCACGGTTTCTGGAGCGCATTCCAGACCCTTGGTGTGGCTAACGACAAGTGGATTTGCCGTTGGAGAGCCACTGCATGCGTTTGGGCTACCGTAGTGTTTGTG
>SFRS01000241.1 GCA_004562175.1 bacterium
GTGCTCATTGGTACCCCGGGACGTTTATTAGACCAGATTAAAAAGGGCAATACTGACTTGGGTGGCGTTAAGTACTTGGTTCTGGATGAAGTGGACGAGATGCTGCAGCAGGGCTTTATGGATGAAGCGCTGGATTTGATTGCCATGACGGCGCCGGAGCATCAGACCATGCTGTGCAGCGCCACCTTGAATGAGGAAGTGCGTAAGCTGGGTCGCAAGCTGACGAAAAACAGCGCCTTGATTGATATTGAGCCGGATAAGGCCACTGTGGATAAAATTAAGCAAATTTGCCTGAAGACCACGGATGAATATAAAAATCGCGCTGTGGCAGCGCTGATTGAGCGCCTTAATCCCTATTTGATGATTGTCTTTTGCATGAGCAAGGAGCGCACCAAGGAGTTAGGCGATTGGCTGGGCATGCAGGGCTTCAATGTGGACGTGCTGCATGGGGAAATGTCCCCTGCCAAGCGCAAGACGGTGATGAAGTCCTTCCGTGACGCCAAAATCCAGATTTTGGTAGCCAGCGATTTGGCTGCGCGTGGCCTTGATGTGGAGGGCGTGACTCATGTCATCAACTACGATATTCCCCATGATGTGGATTGGTACGTGCACCGCATTGGTCGCACCGGCAGGGCGGGCAATGATGGCGTGGCTATTACCCTGTACACTCCCGAGGAGGTAAAATGGCTGCGCAATATTGAAACAAAGCTGGGCGTTTTAATGGAGCGCCAAAATTTGGAGGGCGAGAGTGTGGCTCGGCGCGTGAGCACCGCGGCAGCACCTAAAAAGAAAAAGCCCGCGGGACCTAAGCGCGGCCGCAACGCAGTTGCGGACAAGCGCAAGGCACCGAAGACGGGCAGCAATCGTCGCCAAGGTCCAAAAAATAAGTAAAGAAAGTGTTTTACTTATGGATATAGTACTATTTCGGTGCTTATTCGTTGTATCAGTATTTGCGATAAATAGCATATTATGCTATAATTATAGTTAACTAGAGTACGCTATAGAAGCGCACTTACAATTCGTGATATTGGAGTGAGTTCTAAGTGAAGTACAAAATAACCTTGCCCAGTGGCTTGGTGTTAGATTTTACCAATATGTTTGGAGAGAACAGACTGACGGAGCAGGAGGTTGCTGAGGGGGTAGCAACTTTAGGCGTTGCTGCCGATAAGGCTGTTGCTAATTTGCGTGCTACAGGTCGTTCTAAGGCTCATTTGTCCAAGGATGGTACGCCGGAGCATGTTTATTTCCCGCGTATGCCCTATATTGAAGAGGGCAATCCCAATACACCTGCATCCGTGGCGAAGCTGAAGGAGTACGGCGAATACCTGAAGCAGATGGATGTAGTGGTGTTTTTGGGTGTGGGTGGCTCATATTTAGGCAATAAGGTGCTTTTTGACGCTTTTGGTGGCTGTCATTGGAACACCAATGCCAAGCTGCGCCATGGACAACCACGCATCTATTTTTCTGGCAATAATTTGGACCCGGTGGACTGCAATGGCCTGGTTTATGAGGTGCAGCGTTTGGCTTACCTGCATTTGAGCAATGGCAGGGAGCTAAGGGTGATGCTGGTGCCCATTTCCAAGTCTGGCACAACCTTGGAGACTATTTCTGCCTTTACGTATTTTTATGATACCTTGAGCAAGGGCTTGAATATTAAGCTGGAATGCACCGTGGTGACGGATTTGCAGGCGGAAGAAGCTAATGCACCTCTTTTACAGCTGGCCCGGAAATATGGCTGGTGGCAGTTTGATATAAAAGAGGGTATTGGTGGGCGCTTTTGTGTGATGACGGACCCCGGCCTAGTGACCATGGCTGCCTTAGGTGGCGATATCGAGGAGTTTCTGCGCGGGGCGCGGGAAATGGATGAATACTGCCGCAAGGCTGAGCTGGCAGAGAATCCTGCTTTGCTGAATGCGCTACTAAAGTTTTTGGCATATCGCAAGGGTCGGGATATTGAGGTCTTTATGCCCTACAGTATGCATTTGAAGTCCTTGAGCGAATGGTATGTGCAGCTTTTGGCAGAGTCCTTGGGCAAGCGTCTGGACCGCAATGGCAGTGTAGTGAACTATGGAAGAACGCCCATTGTGGCGGTGGGTACCACGGATATGCATGCTCAGACTCAACAGCATCAGGAGGGGCGCCTGAATAAGGTGGTGCAGTTCCTGGAGGTTGCGGACACGGAGGAGCAGGCTGTGGTGCACAATCCTTTTGAGGATGTGGCCTATTTTGCCAAGTATGAGGGCCTTGATATGAATAAGGCGCTGAAGATTGCTTTGGCGGCTAATGAGGCGGCCTTGACCAGTGATAATCGCTATAATGCGCGTTTTACTTTGCCTCGCTTGAATGAGTAT
>SFRS01000242.1 GCA_004562175.1 bacterium
AATTAATGGCGTTGGCATACTGGTTCCAGCCCTTCTCGTTATACTGGAAGAGCATGGTGGTCAGCACTGCTGAGGACGGGGAAATCAACAAAATAAATAGTGACAGCTCGCGCATGCAGGAAATATACGGCAACAAATAGCCTGACAGGATGCTGGTTTTTTGGATGGGCATGATGATGCGTACCATGCGCTTCCACCAGGGAATGCCCATAATAATACCGGCCTCTTCAATTTCACCGCCCAGCTGCAGCATGGAGTTGACGCCTGCCTTGGTAGCGAAGGGCAAGTACTTAACCGTACCAATTAAAACTAACACCGAGAAGGTGCCATAGAGCGCAGGAATCGGCCCACGCGGCAGCGCGAACATGGACAAGTAAATAGCGCCAAAGGCCATGGAGGGAATCAAATAGGGGAAGAAGGTAAGATGGTTTACCGCATTACTCAGCCAAGTACCCTTCTTGCGAACGATGGCATAACCAGCCAAAATGCCGATTGTACCGGCGAAAAAGGCGCACAGCACGCTCAACGCTAAGCTGTTATAAAGGCCGTTATAAATGCTGCGATTGCGCAGCACACCGGGCTCTCCGTTAGCAATATCCGTAGCACCCTCGCCTACCCAAAAGACAGTGCTGAAATTGCTCCAGCTGTAGTTACCGGGCTCCACGATGAAGCTTTCCACCGCAAAGGTAATCAGCGGAATGATCGTAACGCAGGTCAGCAAAAAGCCCAAGCCATAGGACAGGGGCGTGCGCAGCGCGCGCAAATTAAACAGGGAAATATTGGAGCTCTTGCCCGTAATGGTGGTATAGGATTTGCGATTGTCCAGCACCTTTTGGTTAATGAGCATAATGCCCACACCGATAAGAATTAAAATCAAGGCCATGAGATAGCCATAGCCGGGGTTTAGGCCCTGCAGGGTGCGGAACAATTGAGTAGTCAACACATGGTAACGCACTGGCGCTCCCAAAAATGCGGGCACCGCAAAGGCGCTCATAGAGCTAGAGAAGGCCAGCAAAAAGGTGGACAATATAGCTGGCTTCACCATGGGCAGGGTAATGCGCCGCAAAATTTGCCAGCGTGTAGCATGCAAAAGCTGGGCTGCCTCCTCCAAATTGGCGTCCATATTTTTCAAAATGCCGCCAATCAAAATATAGGCAAAGGGTGCATAGTGCAGGCCCTGCACGATAGAAATGGGTAAAAAGCCATAGGCAAACCAGTTGGGCGTGGGAATGCCTGTGAGTACAGTAAACAGTCCCGGTACACCGCCCACCAGTGAGTTTCTAAAGAAGTTCAGCCAAGCCAAAGCCAAGGTCCAGGAGGGCATAATGTAGGGAACTACAAAAATGGCGGACAAAAAGCCCTTGAACCTAATATTGGAGCGGGTGATAAGCCAAGCCATAGTACCACCAAAGCCGATGGCAATAGCGCAGGTAGCAAAGGAAATCAGCACCGTATTCCACAGGGGCTTGTAAAAAATAGCCATACTGTTTTCGCCGTCCAAGAGCACCTTGCGCCAATTGTACAGGGTCCAATCCCCCGCATGGGAGCCACGAATACGCATCACCTCGGAGGTATGGACGGTGAAGGTGTCCAATACGATGGACAAAAGAGGCAGGAATGTGAGCACAATGAGGGCCACAAACAAAAATGCCAAAATTAAATTATGCGGTTTGCGACAAAACATCCGCACGCGATGCCATAAACTCATAAACTTATCCTCAAAATAATAAGGGGCGGAGAAGCTCCCCGCCCTCTTGCGTAATTATCCTTGTGAAGGCATATTAGCCATAATTACATGAACTTAGAAATAAACTCTTCTACCTCAGCGCGATGCTCGAAGATGTATTGCGGGTCGTCGCCCACCAGCACCTTTTGCCATTCAGCCAAGGGCTTGTCTCCCTTAGCAACTTTAATGGTTTCGTTGCCGGAATAGGTGCCCATATCCTTGGACCAGCTTGCAAAGCCTTCCTTGGTCAGCAGGAATTGTACGAAAAGCTTGGCAGCAGCAGGATGCTTAGCGTCCTTCACCAGCATTACATATTCAGGATAGTAGAAGCCGGCAAAGGGAGTTACTTTATCAGCAGTGCCCACAGCCAAATTCTTCTTTTCCGCATAGCGCAGCTTGGAGTAGTTCAAAAGGCCGATGGCGGTCAGGTTTTGACCTTTAACGCCTACGGACTCAGTCATAGCGGTGTCGGAGGGACCCATTACCAAGCCATTTTGGAAAGCCATCTTAATCCATTCATAGCCAGCATTTTTAGTGGTCAGCTTAAGAGGCTTCTTATACAAATCCTCATAAGCCTTAGCCAGCTTGTTAGCGTTTTCTTCCTTGGTCAGCATGGTCAG
>SFRS01000243.1 GCA_004562175.1 bacterium
CCCTTGATGGTAGCAGTACTGGTAGCAGCGATAGTACCACCGCTTACTACAACTGTATTCTTGTCAGCCTGCAGGGTAATGTTTTGTGCTTCAATGCTTGCACCCTCGCCCACGGTCACATCTGCCTCATCATTAATCAAGCTGATATTACCAGTAGCAGCTAATTCTTTATTCAGGACGATAGCATTGGCCGCACCATTTGCTTCGTCAAAATTATGCACTGTTAAGCTGCCCTTGACCTTAGCGCCTTCGTTGAGCAGACCAATATGCAAAGTCTCATCACTGGTATTGCTATTATAGACAGTGATATCACCATTGGTATTGCCAACTTGAACATTGGACAGCTGATTGCTTTGACTTGCCAAACTAATAGCACCGGTAGCCTTGGCCTGCAAATCAGTAGCATCCAGCACAAAGCTGCCACCTTCAAGAATTGCACCTTGGTTAGCAGTCAAAACAGCAGTGCTTGTCACTACAGAACCGCTGTCCAGGCTAATGCCAGCACCAGCAGTCATACTAGTTGCATCTGTTACAATGCTACCACCACTCACAGTAATGCCCACACCAGCATTCATGCTAGTTGTATCCGCCGTAATGCTGCCACCGCTCAAGCTAATACCATTATCCGCTTCTAGATTAGCCTCCTTAGCCACAACAGCGCCACCGCTTACAGTAACATTCACGCCATCCAGCAGCACTTTATCAGCAGCAGTAAGCTTGCCGCCAGCTACTAAAACATTATGGTTAACAGCCTGCAGAGTGATATTCTGCGCGCTAATATCGCCATTGGTGCCCACGCCCACATGGGCTTCTTCGTTGATAATGCTTATGTCACCCGTTGCCTTCAGCTTATCAGCCAAAACAATATTATTCGCCTCGCCCTTAGCATAATTGTGAACAGTTAAGTCGCCACCCACAATGGCATTGGGGGTAGTAATAGCTATACGCAAATCAGCATTGGTCATATTGCCATTACCCACAGCAATGCTGCCGCTAGTATTGGCAACATTCACCTGCTGCAGCTGGTTTACGTCACTATCCAAAAGGATATCGCCATTAGCGGTTGCATTTAAGGTAGGCGTATACAGTACAAATCCCTTATTCTCATCGATCTTTCCGGCATCAGCCTGCAAGTTTACTATCTTGCTTGCCAGATAGCCCGTTTCTAACAGGACATCATTACCCGCCTGTACAGTAACGCTATTAGTGCCATTGATTTGCTGCGTACCAGCTACAGTGACATCTCTAGCACTGCCCAAATAAATATCCTTAGAATTAATGGCTTCGATATTATTATCAAGGAGCAAATCTATAGTGGTATAAACACTTGCAGAGCTACTACTATTTAAAGCATCCAGCAAATGCAAATTGCCATCCACTACAATACCAATATTTTGCAGGGTAGCTCCGCTCACAGGGTCCACCTCAAGATTCAACACGCCTTGAGCTACTTCGCCCTTGCTAGAGCTAGTTATACCCTTCACATAAACATTGTCCTTCGCCTTAAGCATAACCTTGCTGGCGGTGTCGTCTGCATCCACATTCTTAATGCGCACGCCATCATTATCAGTGTGGCTAACACCGGAATTGTCATTCACAGCTGCACCAATAGTGCCACCGCGAGACTCAATAGTCAAGGTTAGACCATCAGCGCGCAGGTAATAATCCTCAGCAGTACCATTGGTTCCCATGAGGATGGATTTATTAGCACCAATATAAATGTTCCCCTGCACTGCATTTGCACTGGAGGAAATATTGCGCAAAAGCAGATTGTTATCACTGGTTTGGTTCAAATAGATGTTGCCACCAGCCACAGAGCTTAAGCCATCAGCAGTCTTGCTTGTACCAAATATATCCGTAGTGAGCATTTTGCTCGCCGTGCCCAGGGCGCCCACTGCAGTGATATACAAGCTCTTACCTTGGATATTAGCTTCGCTGCTACCATTATTATAAATGCTGCCCAAGCTGGTCAGATTAACCTCGCCCGTGCTGGAGCTAATGCTGTCCACATAAAGATCCACAAAATCGCCCTTATTATCAATGCCCAGGAAACTGTCGTTGCCAACCTCCGTGCGACCCTCCAGCAAAATATGCCCTTTGCTGTCGCCGCCACTGGCGGTTACAGTCAGCTTACCATTGGTAGGATTAGTAAGGCTGGTAATTTGCTGAATACCTACAGCCTGCTTGTCCTGCACAGTGGCAATGGTATTCCCCTGTGCATCAGTCTTGATGCTCACATTGGTAATATCTGCATTGCTCAGGCTTTGCAAATTTTCCAGAGCACCGGCGGCATAAGTACCATTATCATCCTTCTTCAAAATACCGTTAAGAGTAATATCCT
>SFRS01000244.1 GCA_004562175.1 bacterium
TATAGCGGCTTCACCCATGGTGAGGGCGTAGCCATCGGCATGTACCAGCTGACCAAGCGCACCGAGGAGCTGGGCATTACGCCTGCAGGCTCTGCTGAGCGGATTAAGAGCGTTTTGCAGAAGTACAATTTACCAATAGATGCGGGCGTGGCCAAGAGCGAGCTTTTGGAGACTATGGCCCGTGACAAGAAGAAAAATGGCAATAGCATTACCATTATTATCCTGCGCAGCATTGGCGAAGGTGATTTGCTGAAGCTCAATTGGCAGCAGGTGCCGGAGTATTTGGGGTAGGCTTATGAAAACAGTGAAAATATTTCCAACTAAATTACAGGGCACAGTGGTAGCTCCCTCCTCTAAGAGCATGGGGCACAGGGAAATAATCTGTGCCGGCTTAGCCTGTGGCACCAGCATCGTTGATAATATCAGCATGTCCAAGGATATTGAGGCTACTATGCGCTGCTTGAAGGCCATCAACGTAGCTGTGGACGAAATCCCCAGCTTGATTGAGGGGCGCACGGCCTTGCAAATTTCTGGTACAGGTCATCCCATGGCGGCAGCGGATAGCGTGGATTGTGGTGAAAGTGGCTCCACTTTGCGCTTCTTTCTGCCCTTGGGAGCAAATTTGAACTGTCCCTTGACCTTCACTGGTCATGGCAAGCTGGTGAGCCGTCCCTTGCAGGCCTATTACGACATTTTTGACGAAAAGTTTGTGCAATACTTTAACGATAACGGCAATTTGCCCGTTACTGTCAATGGTCGTCTGACTCCAGGTACCTATAAATTGCCTGGTGATGTAAGTAGCCAATTCGTCAGTGGCCTGCTTTTTGTACTTCCCATGTTAAACGGCGACTCAGTAATCGAAATCACATCTCCTCTGGAGTCCAGCGCTTATGTGGATATGACAATTAATTGCTTGGCTAAATTTGGCATCGAGATTGAGAACGAGGGCGGCCTGCATCGACGCTATCTTGTAAAAGGCAAGCAGCGTTATCAGGCTCAGGATAGCCAAGTGGAGGGCGATTGGTCCCAAGCGGCCTTTTGGACTGTGGGCGGTAGCCTTGGCATAAGCATCACTTGTGAGGGCGTCAATGTGAACTCCCTGCAGGGCGACCAGGCTGTGGTCAGCATCATGGAGCGCATGGGTGCAGCTATTAAACAGAATGCTAATAGTGTTACCATGAGCGGTGGTGCAACCAAAGCGACTGTCATTGACGCAGCTAATTGTCCCGATATTATCCCCGTGTTGACGGTTTTGGCGGCTGTCAGCGAGGGCACAACCAAGATTATTAACGCCGGTCGTTTGCGTATCAAGGAATGCGACAGGCTGGCAGCAATGACCAGCGAATTGAATAAAATGGGCGCCAACATTATTGAAGAGCCGGAGGGACTTATTATTGTGGGTAAGCCCGAAGGTCTCAAGGGTGGGGTGCAGGTGGATGCATGGAATGACCATCGCATTGCCATGAGCCTGGCTATTGCAGCCCAAAAATGTGCGGAGCCCATCTTGTTAACTGGCGCGGAAAGCGTTGCTAAATCCTATCCCACCTTTTGGGAGGATTACAAAAAAGTCGGTGGCTTAGTGGAGGAAGAAGCATGAGTGGAATATATGGCATGAATATAAAAATGTCCATCTATGGCGAGTCCCATGGCAAGGCCATTGGTGTGGTCTTGGATGGACTGCCTCCTGGATTAGCACTGGATGAGGAGGCTATTGCCCGGGAAATGGCGCGCCGCGCTCCGGGACAGAGTGCTCTTACTACTTCCCGCAAGGAGAAGGACGCTGTAGAAATCCAGAGCGGCTTCTTCAATGGCTACACCACGGGCACACCGCTGTGTGCCCGCATCGCCAACAGCGACCAGCATTCCAAGGATTACAGCATCCTCAAGGACAAGATGCGCCCTGGTCACGGCGATTATGCCGGCTTTGTGCGTTATCAAGGCTACAACGATTATCGTGGCGGCGGCCACTTTAGCGCGCGCCTGACGGCGCCGCTGGTGTTCGCCGGTGCGGTGGCCAAGCAGGCATTAGCGCAGTATGGCATAACTATTGGCGCTCATATTTTGCGCATTCATGATATTACAGAGCCTGGCTTCAACCCCTTGGGCGAAAGTGAAGCAACCTTGAAGGCTATCGACAGCAAAGCCTTCCCTGTTATCAACGATGCCATCGGCGAGCACATGCAAAGCTGCATCCTCACTGCCAAGGGCTCCTTGAACAGCGTAGGCGGCATCATCGAACTGATGGCTATCAATTTGCCACCGGGACTTGGTGCCCCTTACTTCGACTCTGTGGAAAGTCGCTTGAGCCAAATCCTTTTCTCTGTGCCTGCCGTGAAG
>SFRS01000007.1 GCA_004562175.1 bacterium
AAAAGCTTTTGACGAAATTGGCTAAAAGTATTATAATAGAGGCGTTGTCTTGTAGGCAAAATAGCATGAAAACAGGGGTTTAAAGCGTGCGAAATCCTGTTTAAATCGAAAAAGGAGTGGCGTAATGCTGGATAGCTTTTCAGAACATATTAAATTAATTATACAGGCTGTAAGTGGGTGTGTTTATAATTTTATGCAATTGGTGAACAAAAAAATGCAGCTTTTGGGGCATAGTTTGCTTGTGAAGCTGCAGATTATTGTGGCAGTTATCAAGCTGCAGTTGAATATGCTGAGTGTGCGGGTGAACCGCAGGGTGACTCAGTTTACAGGCAGGCTGGACGCTTATGCTCATGAGTGCTCCGCTAAAATGCAGCAGCGCTATGAGATGTGCAGGAAGGTTTGGCATGCCAATCAGCATTTCACCTTTTGGCTGATTCCTGCCGATGGTTCTCATATTGCTAAAAAGCATGTGAAGAAGACACATTTGAAGTACGCCTTTAGTGGTGTGGCTGCTTTTTTAGTGGTTGTTTCGGTGACCATCGGTGTTTTGGCCCATTTTGCCATTCAAAACGAAACCCAAAAGCAGGAAATTGCTGAGTATAAGGCTACCAAGGCTGCCCAAGAGCGCACCATTCAGGAGCTGCAAAAGATGGCAGAAAATAACCAGAAGCAGCTGGCTTATTTGGCCAAGCTGGAGGATAAGGTGCGCAAGGAGATGGCCAAGAATGGTACCGAGCTGCCGCCGAAGACCGATGCTTCGGCCTTCGCCGGCAAGGGTGGTCCCATCCTGGGCGATAGCTCTCCCATGGGCTACATGCTGGAGCAGGAGAAGAATATTCACAATGAGGCCAAGGCTAAGAAGGCTGATTTGGAAAATATCCTGAGTGCTATTGAAAACGAAAATTATCGTCGTGATGTGACACCTAGCCAATGGCCCACCGCTGGCGGTGAAATCACCTCTTATTTTGGTGGTCGCCCCAATCCCTTTGGTGGTTATGAGGGTGTTTGGCATTCCGGTATTGATATTGGTAATTATTATGGAGCACCCGTCTATGCTGCAGCAGCTGGCTATGTACAGCAGTCCGGCTGGTATGGTGGCTATGGTCGCTATATCCGCATCAGTCACGATTTTGGCCTCCAAACTGCCTATGCACATATGAGCAGCTTGGCTGTTAGTGCCGGTAGCTATGTGAAGAAGGGTCAAATCATCGGTTATGTGGGCTCCAGTGGCTACAGCACCGGTCCCCACCTGCATTTTGAAGTACTCAAGCATGGTCGCCAAGTAAATCCTTTAAACTACATTTAAGATGAGACTGTCAGAGCTTTGCGCTCTGGCAGTATTTTTTTGCTTATATAGCAGGAATAGTGAACCTTATTGGAGAATTATCATAACGTATATGTCGCAGAGGCCTGCCTAATAATAGAAACTTTTGAAAAGCCCTTCTATTTCTTGCTGCAGGCTTGGCTGAGTTTGGCAAAATACGTTAGGAAAGGTTGAGTGATAGCATGCTGACTTTAGAGTTGCTCAAAAAGATGCTTTTGGCAGCTGCTGTAGCATTGAAGGAGAATGTGATTCCCTTGTGCGAGCTGGACAGCGTTGCCGGTGATGGTGATCATGGCCTGACCATTGGCCGCATGGCAGATGCCATGAAGGCGCAGGTGGAGGCAGATACCAGCGCTGACATGAAGGAGCTGTTGGATGATTTGTCCATGGCTTTTATGGGTGTGAACGGCGGTAGTGCAGGTCCCCTGTGGGGCACCGTGTTCGGCGGCTTTGCTGAAGGCATCGACGATGGTGTTAGTGAATTGGATGCAGCCGGCATTCACAAAATGCTGGAGCAGGCCAAGGAGGATTTCATGGATATCTCCAAGGCGAAGCTAGGAGACAAGACCATGGTGGATGCTCTTTACCCGGCCTTGGATGCAGGCATGGCCTGTGATGGCGATGTGAAGACCATTTTCGCTGCTATGGCTGAGGCAGCTAACAAGGGAGCGGAGGACACCGCCAATATGGTAGCACGCTTTGGCAGAGCCAAGAATGTGGGTGAGCGTAGCTTGGGTGCAAAGGATCCTGGTGCCGTATCCATGGCGTTGTTGTTTAGTAAAATGGCCGAGGCCTGCCAATAAAGCACCATCTACTTCGTTGTGGCTCCTAGGAGTACTAATTTGTACGCCGTCGTCGCCACGCCTCGTATCTGGCACTTTCTTGACAGTCCATATATGAGAATCAAATAATATACAAAAGAGGAGGAATTTACAATGAGAAAATTTATTAACAAACCTGAGGATTTAACCAGTGAATTATTGGAAGGCTTGGCTTTGTCCAATGCTGATTTGATTTCCTTGGAGCAAGGCAATCTGATTGTCAACAAAAAATTGGCTGAGGCTGACCGCGTAACCATCGTTACCCTGGGCGGCACCGGTCACGAGCCTGCTATCAGCGGCTTTGTTGGCGAGGGCATGATCGATATTTCCGTAGCAGGTAATATTTTTGCTGCTCCCGGCCCTCAAGCCTGCGTTGAAGCTATCAAAATGGCTGACAAGGGACATGGCGTTCTGTTCGTAGTGCTGAACCATGCTGGCGATATGCTGACCGGTAATTTGACCATGAAGCAAATCAAAAAGCTGGGCATCCCCGTTATCAAGGTTGTTACCCAAGAGGATATTGCTAACGCAACCCGCGAGAATGCTGATGACCGCCGTGGCTTAGTTGGCTGCGTTCCTCTGTATCATATTGCCGGTGCAGCTGCTGCTCAAGGCAAATCCTTGGAAGAGGTTGCGGCTATTGCCCAACGCTTTGCTGACAATATGGCAACCATCGCTGTTGCTACCAAGGGCGCAACCCATCCCGCAACCGGCATGGAAATCGCTCATATTGAAGATGGCATTATGGAAGTTGGCATGGGCCAACACGGCGAAGGTGGCGGTGGCAGCCAACCCATGAAATCCGCTGATGAAACCGCAGCTATTATGCTGAACGCTTTGCTGAAGGATTTGGACGTGAAGGCTGGCGAAAAGCTGATGGTAGTTATCAATGGCAGTGGTGCTACCACCTTGATGGAGCAATTGATTGTCTTCCGCGCTGTGCACAAGCTGTTGGCTGAAAAGGGCATTGAAATTGTTGCTAACATGGTAGGAGAAATTCTGACCGTACAAGAAACCGCTGGCTTCCAAATGAGCATCGCTCGCATGGACGACGAAATGATCGCTCTGTGGAAGGCTCCCGCTCGCACTCCTTACTTTAAAAATTAAAATTACGACTAATTAAGACCGTGGAAAAGGTACTAGATACGAGGCGGAACGACAAGCCACGACCCATGTGGTCACAAGCGCAGTGCAGTGAACACATGCTGGTCGCGCTGTACCCTTGGGTACGACGGCGTACAAATTAGTACTCCTAGGAGTTCCAACGAAGTAGATAGTGCCTTATACGCGGTCTAGGAGGATCTTATATGGCAGATAAAGATGGAAATATTTTAGCTAAAGACTATGGTATTGGCATTAAGCCGCCCCTGCAGACCTTCCCCGTGAAGGGCCACCAAAGCGCTGGTTGGGGCATGCAGCGTCGCCTGTCCGAGATTTTTGGCGACGATGGCCGCACCATTATGCTGGCCTTTGACCATGGTTATATTATGGGCTCCACCGCCGGGCTAGAGCGTCTTGATTTGGTAATTCCGCCTCTGATGCAATATGCGGATTGCCTCATGGCAACCCGTGGCGCGCTGCGCACCTGTATCCCCGCTAACCACCGCAAAGCTGTCGCTTTGCGCTGCACCGCTGATACCAGCGTGCTCAAGGACGACATGAGCTTTGGTACTGTAGGCGTTGACATTGAGGACGCTATTCGCATGAATGCTTCCTGCATGGCCGTGCAATGCTTCGTGGGCTCCGATGGTGAGCTTGATTCTCTGCGCAACCTGTCCTACTATGTAAATAACGGCGAAAAATATGGTATTCCCGTGTTAGGCGTAGTGGCTGTGGGCAAGGAAATGGAGCGTACCACCCGCTACTTCTCCTTGGCAACTCGCCTCTTGGCTGAGACTGGCGCTCATATTATCAAAACCTATTATTGTGAAAACTTTGAGCAGATTACTGCTGCTTGCCCCGTGCCCATCGTGATTGCCGGTGGCAAGAAGATTCCTGAAAACGAGGCACTGGACATGGCTTATCGTGCTGTAAGCGAGGGCGCTGCCGGTGTGGATATGGGCCGCAATGTGCTGCAGGCTGAATGTCCCAAGGCTATGCTGCGCGCTATCCGCATGGTTGTCCATGAAAACGCGAAGCCGGAAGAGGCCTTCAAGGCTTATGAATTGTGGAAGAAGGATGTGAAGTAAATGAAAGAATTCATGCATGTGGGCGTACCCACCGACATTGCTCGCGAGGGCGAAATGTATGCTGAGGGCATCAAAACCTATATTATTCCTCCCGAAACCAATGAATTCCATATTGAGTATCTGCGCTTTGAAAAGGACACTCCCTTGCCCCAGGAGCTGCAAACGCTGGTGCATGTAGCTTACAAGGTTGATGACTTGGACAAGCAGCTGGCAGAGAACAAGGTGATTGTGGAGCCTTGGATGGCTGATGAGCACACTCGCATTGCCTTCATTATGAAGGATGGTATTCTCTTCGAGCTCATGGAAGAAGTAAAATAAAATATTTTAGTAAAAAATGGGCGCAGCCGTTGGCTGTTGCCCGTTTTTTATCCTCGAGAGCTGCTTTTACCGAGAACAATCCTTGGATTTATCTGAAAAAATGTAAGCTTTGAACATTGTCTAAGGATGCTTAGTAATTTTTCATAAAAAAATCACAAAGATATTTACAAGTGGGCAAAAAAAGTATACAATACACCTATCTACAGTATATACGCAAAATTATGTAGTACGGAAGGATGGTAAAAATGATTTCTCTGAAAAACTCTAAACTTAAAGCATTGGCTGCTGGCTTGATGCTGACTTTGGCCCTGGGCGTTGTGGGCTGCGGTGGCGACAAGAAGGAAGCTCCGAAAAAGGCCGAGAAGATTAATGTAGGTATTGTGCAATTGGTTGAGCATGCTGCATTGGACGCTGCCAACAAGGGCTTTGTAGAAGGCCTGGCTTCCAAGGGCTATAAAGAAGGCCAAAACATCGCTTATGACCGTCAAAATGCTCAAGCAGATCAATCCAATCTGCAAAACATTGCGCATCGCTTTGTTAATAATAAGGTTAACCTGATTTGTGCTATTGCTACTCCGGCTGCACAAACTGTGGCTAATGTGACCAGCGATATTCCCATCGTAGCAACCGCTGTAACTGACTACAAGACTGCTAAGCTGGTTAAGGACAATGCTAAACCCGGCACCAACGTAACCGGTACCACCGATATGAACCCGGTTGAGCAACAATTGGATTTACTCTTGAAGATTGTTCCTAATGCAAAATCCGTGGGCACCATTTATTGCTCCAGCGAGGTTAACTCCCAACTGCAGGTGGACATCCTGAAAAAGGCTGCTGCCGGCAAGAACGTAACCATTAAAGAAGCAACCGTTTCTAACGTTAACGACATTCAACAAGCAGCTCGTAGCTTGGTAGGCAAGGTACAAGCGATTTATGTTCCTACTGATAATGTTTTGGCATCTGCAATGCCGACCTTGATTTCTGTTACTGAAGAAGCTAAGCTGCCTGTAATCTGTGGTGAAGGCGGCATGGTTAAGGCCGGTGGCGTTGCTACCTTGGGCGTTGACTACTACAAGCTGGGCTTCCAAGCTGGCGAAATGGCAGCTGATATTTTGAGTGGCAAATCCAAACCTGCTGATATGGCTATTCAAGCACAAAAGGAATTCAAAGCTATGGTTAACCTGAAGGAAGCTGAAAAGATTGGCTTGAAGGTTCCGGAAGATGTTTTGAAGGGCGCAGAATTAGTTAAATAATCTAGGTTCCCCATATTAGGAAAAGTTAAGTCTGCCATACCCTATATATGGCAGACTTTTCGCTTATGTTGCTTTAAGCTTTACTTGACACTAACACAATTCTGGAAATGGAAGGATGTTGTTGATGATTGATTTATTGATTCCCACTGTGGCCCAGGGCCTGCTGTGGGCTTTAATGGCCTTAGGCGTATATGTGACCTTCAGAGTGCTGGATATCGCTGATTTGACCGTGGAGGGCAGCTTTCCCTTGGGAGCTGCGACAGCAGCATCCATGATGGTGGCTGGCTATGGTCCTCTGACCAGCTTGGCAGCAGCCTTTGTAACGGGCACCTTGGCCGGCGTAGTGACCGGTCTTTTGCACACGAAAATGAAAATCCCCGCCCTTTTGGCAGGTATTTTGACCATGATTGCTCTGTATTCTGTGAATTTGCGCGTTATGGGTAAGGCTAACCTGTCCCTTTTGGGCGTTGATACTTCCTTTAAGATTGCTCGCAGCATGCTGGGCGTGAACATGGCCCAAACGACCTTGGTAGTGGGCTTGGCCGTGACCATTATCGTGGGCATGTTCCTCTATTGGTTCTTTGGTACCCAAATTGGCGCTGCAATTCGTGCCACTGGCTTCAATCAACAAATGATTCGTGCTCAGGGTGTGGATACGGATGTGACCATTATTTTGGGCCTCTTGCTCAGCAATGGCTTGGTGGCTGTCAGCGGTGCCTTGGTGGCACAATCCAACGGCTTCTCCGATGTGGGCATGGGCACTGGCACCATCGTCATTGGCTTGGCCTCCGTTATTATCGGCGAGGTGCTCTTTGGCACGCGCTCCTTTAAAAATTGCTTGATTTCTGTAGTGTTGGGTTCCATTGTGTATCGTATCGTCATTGCCGCGGTTTTGGCAATGGGTATGCCGCCTAATGATTTGAAGCTCTTTACCTCCGTACTGGTGGCTTTGGCACTGTCCATGCCCCTGATTAAGGCTAAGCTTAGCGGCAGAAAGGCGGTGCGTTAAATGTTAGTGGTTGACAATATTTCCAAAACCTTCTTTCCTGGCACCATTAATGAAAAGCGGGCGCTGCAGGGGCTGAGCCTGCATCTCAAGCCCGGTGATTTTGCTACTGTTATCGGTGGCAATGGTGCCGGCAAGTCCACCATGTTGAATTCCATCGCCGGTGTTTTTCCCATCGACAGTGGCAAGGTGCTCATCGATGGCGAGGATATTACTAAGCGCCCCGAGCACAAGCGGGCTAAGTATATTGGTCGCGTGTTCCAGGATCCCATGCTGGGTACTGCTGCAGGCATGATGATTGAAGAAAATTTGGCCTTGGCTGCCCGTCGTGGCGAAACGCCGGGTCTGGGCTGGAGTCTTTCCAGCGACCAGCATGACCGCTTTTATGAGCTGTTGAAGGAGCTGGATTTGGGTCTGGAAAAACGCATGACGGCCAAGGTGGGCCTTTTGAGTGGCGGTCAGCGCCAGGCACTGACCCTGCTGATGGCAACCTTGAAGAAGCCCAAGCTGCTGCTCCTTGATGAGCATACTGCGGCGCTGGACCCTAAAACAGCTGCCAAGGTTTTGGCTTTAACTGAAAAAATTGTTACCCGCGATAATCTGACTACCCTGATGATTACCCACAACATGCGTGATGCCTTGCGCTATGGTAATCGTCTGATTATGCTGCATAATGGGCGTGTCATCATTGATGTGCAGGGCGAAGAGAAGCAGCATTTGGAAATTCCCGACCTCTTGGCCATGTTTGAAAAGGCCAGCGGCTCGGAGATGGCTAGTGATAGATTACTGCTAGGGTAATTAAATTTTCACAATACAAAAGTCTTTCGATAAAGGACGCTGATGCTGGAAAACGCTTTATGATTCCAAAAACATGTAAATATCATCAACAAGACTAAAATATACCAGATAACAAATAAAAAATTGAGGCGAAAGGCTTGAAAAATTTGCAATTCGTGATATACTCTAAATATATATAGGAATATTGCAAGAAAAATAATTGTGGGTGTATCGAAAGGCGGTGGAAAGGATGCAGGAAGAAATCAAACTGATTGGTCGTAGAATTAGATTGCTGCGTACTGCAAAGAATTTAACCCAAACGGGTTTAGCAAAGGAAATGGGCATTTCTCAAACTCATTTATGTAATATTGAGTGTGGCCGTGTGCCTGTAACTTTACCAAATCTGCTCAAGCTGCACAAATTGTTGGAATGCGACATGGCTAGCTTCTTTGTGGATTTAGATGAGCAACCCGAGACCAAGGAGAATGATCTCAGCTTAGACGATGTATTGCAAATCGTTAAGCTGTTGAAGCAAAAAAATTAGAGAACCGCAATTATCCAGAAATGAAGGTGTGTTGACGCCAAGGGGCGTTGGCACGCCTTTTTCTGTTTGGTAAAGCATTGCATTTCTGTACTATCCATATTATGATATATGTGTATGGTTTTAAAAAGAGCTGGCGGGAGGAAGTAGCTTTGCGATACAAGACTTTGATTTTTGATTTGGATGGAACGCTTTTGGACACCTTGGCTGACTTGGCAGCGGCCACTAATTATACGCTGGAGAAAAATGGCTTTCCCAAGCGTACCACGGATGAGGTACGCATGTTTGTGGGAAATGGCATTCGCAAGCTCATCGAGCGAGCTGTGCCTCAGGGCACCAGCGTAGCAGTGCAGGAGCAGGTTTTTGCAGATTTCAATGTATATTACAAGGCACATTGTGCCGATACTACCTGCGCCTATCCCGGTGTGCTGGAGCTTTTGCAGGAGGCTCGCAGCCTTGGCTGCCAGACAGCGATTGTTTCCAATAAAGCGGATTATGGGGTGCAGGAGCTGGCTAAGCAATATTTCCCCGGGCTTTTGGATGCTGCCTGCGGTGAAAGGGAGGGCATTGCCAGAAAGCCCGCTCCGGATATGCTGCTCGCTGTGATGCAAGAGCTTGGAGCTGACAAGGACAGCACGATTTATATCGGTGATTCCGATACAGATTTACTGACAGCGGCCAACACGGGGATTCCCTGCATTGGAGCCTGCTGGGGCTTTCGCGGTCGTGCATTTTTAGTGGAGCATGGAGCAACTATTTTGGCGGAGCAGGTGGCGGACGTTTTGCCCCTGTGTCGTTGAGTAGCTCTTTGAATAGTTTTTGTGTGGGCAGGCCTTGGCTTGGCTGCTGGAGGATTGGAGGAAGCAATGAATGACTTATGATTTTAAGCGCATTAGTAAAATAAAGTGCTTTTTGTTCGATATGGATGGGACCATTAATTTGGGCAATGAGCTGATACCGGGCATGGAGGGCTTTTTCGACAAGCTCACCGCTGCCGGCAGAAAGTATTACCTTTTGACCAACAATTCTTCCCGCAGCCATGAGCATTATGTGCAGAAAATGAATGGCTTGGGTGTGCCGGTGACTCGCAAGGAGATTTTAATTTCCTCGGATGCACTGACCAATTGGATGGGCAAGCACAAGCCTGGGGCAAGGTTGTTCGTTTTAGGCACGCCCCAGCTTTTAGACACGATTCGCGAAGCTGGCTTTGTGCTGACCAATAGCTTGGAGGAAGAAACCGATTATGTAGTAGTGGGCTTTGACCAAACCTTGACCTATGAGCGTTTGACCATTGCCTGTCGCTTAATTGACAAGGGGGTGCCATATGTGGCAACCCATCCCGACGTACGCTGTCCCATCGAAGGCGGTGAGTTCATTCCTGACACAGGTGCCATGCTGGAGCTCATCAAGACAGCCACGGGCAAATCGCCCCAGCTGATTTTTGGCAAGCCCTACCAATACATGGTGGATGTGGTGTTGGATAAAACAGGCTTTGCCAAGGAAGAAATCGCTATGGTGGGCGACAGACTGGCCACGGATATTGCCTTTGGTCTCAATAATGATATTTTATCCATCATGGTGCTGACGGGTGAGGCCAGTATGGAGGATGTCAACAAGGGCAGCATCAAGCCGGATATTATTTTGCCACACGCAAAGGAAATTTTGCAGTATTTGTAAACGATATGCAGGCTTGCTGTAAGGGGAGCTGACAGTGCCTGCACTTTGATTTGGGGATAAAAAGGGGATTTTACTATGGCAATTTTAGAAAAGGAAACAGTCTTTACTGATGCGATTAGACCTGTGCCTGCCAGCGAGCTGGAGGCGCGGCTGGAGCGTTTTCGCCTAGCCATGGAGGAGCGTCATCCGGGCTGGGAAATGGTGGCCATCAACCACAAGGTAGCGATGTATTATTTCACCGGCACCATGCAGGAGGGTGTGCTGCTGATTCGGCCCCAGGATGCTATTTTGTGGGTGCGCCGCAGCTTCGACAGAGCCTGCAAGGAGTCCCATTTTGACGATATTCGTCCCATGCATAGTTTTAGGGAGGCAGCGGCCTTTTATGGGCATGCACCGCAGGTTATGTACATGGAAACCAGAAGGGCTACAGTTGAGTGGGAACGCATGCTGCGCAAATATTTTGCCTTTGAAGCAATCGTCGGCGTGGATGATATTTTGCAGGATTTGCGCATGATTAAAAGCAAGTACGAGCTGGAGCTGATGGCTACCAGCGGCGCCATTCATGAGACAGTGCTGGACGTGATTGCGCCCACCATGATTAGAGGCGGGGTCAGCGAGGCGCAGCTGGCCATCAATTTGTATGGTGAGATGGTGGCTCGTGGGTCCCATGGTATTGCTCGTTTTAATCTTCCCATGGGTGAAGAGGTTATCGGTATTGCTGCCTTTGGCAAGAGCGGCCTTGTGCGTACTGCTTTCGATGGCCCTGGTGGCACCAATGGCACCTGCATCGCCGTGCAGTCCATTGGCAACGCTTTTCGCAAGCTCAAGCCGGGGCGCTTGGTTTATTTGGATATCCCCTGTGGCTTTGATGGCTATCACACGGATAAAACTGTAGTCTATTATTATGGTGACATCCATAAGGATGAGCAGGGAGCCAAGATTTTAGCTGCCCAAGAGCGCTGCTTGGAGCTGGAGCAGGAGGTTGTCTCCATGATGGCTCCCGGTGTGGCCATTGAAAGCCTGTATTTGCGCACTATGGCTCGCTTCAACAATGTGTACGGGGACAGCTTCATGAACGGGGGCAAATTCCTCGGTCACAGCATTGGTCTCGTGATGGACGAGGCGCCGGCCATCGCCAAGGGCTTTAAGCAACAGCTGCAGCCGGGCATGACCTTTGCCGTGGAGCCCAAAATTGCTTTGCCGGGACTGGGTATGGTGGGTACAGAAAATACCTACGTTATCACCGAGCGTGGTGCTCGTTCGCTCACGGGACGTAGCCACAGCCTGCGCGTGGTAGAAAAATAGACTGACCTTGTTTTATGGCATAGTAATTGTCTGCTAAGGACTACAATATTTATAAGATCTTAAGGCTTCTGCCACTAGATATTGATAGTGCGCAGAAGCTTTCTGTTTACTGCATAAATTACTTGATTAGAGTTTTTTACAGTGATATAATGTTGATACTTATAGAGTATATTAGTGTAGAGAAATAGCATGTTTAAGGTTTATTTCAGAACTATGGTTAGTTGAGCAAAGGATTACTGTATGTACGACTTACATTCCCATATTATATACGGTGTGGATGATGGCTCTCCTGATGTGGAAACCTCTCGGGAGCTTTTGCGAATGGCGGCTGGCTGTGGCACTAGACACATTATCGCCACGCCCCATGTGATAGAATTAAATAACTGCCCCTCCTGGCAGCGCATCAACGATGGTGTGGCTGAGCTAAGGGCCATGGCAGTGGAGGAGAAGCTGGATTTAGCGATTTATCCCGGGGCAGAGATTGAAATGAATTGGGATATTTTGGAGCTGTTCAAGGAAGGAAGCAGGGATTATTGCTTGGGTGGCAGCCATTACCTTTTAGTGGAGCTGCCGGCCATGACCATTCCTGATTATACAGAGGATTTTTGGTATGAGCTGCAGCTGAAGGGAATTTGCCCGGTGCTGGCTCATCCTGAGCGTCATCAAAAGCTTATGGAACAGCCGGAGCGCTTGCTGAAATGGCTGCGCAGTGGCGTGCTGACCCAAATGAATGGGGGCAGCATCACCGGTCGCTTTGGTGAGCACGTGAAGCAGAATGCGGAAATGCTGCTCAAAAATGATGTGATTTGCTTTCTTGGCAGTGATGCCCATCGGGTGAAGATTCGTAATACGGATTTGACTCATGCCAAGCAGCGTTTGGTGGAGCTCCTTGGAGCCGAGAAGACTAAAATGCTGTGTGAGGTAAATCCTGCAAGGCTTTTGGCAGACCAAGAGATTGTGCTCAAGCTGCCTCAAAGGATAAAACAGGTGGAGAAGAAGAAAAAGAGCTTTTGGAGTAAGCTTTTTGGATAAGGAGAGAATTATGAAAAGATTATTGTTTTCCGCATTGCTGGCAGGTAGCCTGTTGTTGCCGCTGGCAGGTACTCAAGCAGCGGAGCCTGCAGAGTACATTATGTGTAGCGGCGATCAAGCAGCGGAGCCTGCAGAGTATGTAATGTGTGGCGGCGACCAGCTGCAGCTGACTGTGTACAATCATCCTGATTTGAGCAGTCCTGCCACTTCTACTGCCAATCCCTATATCGTGCGCCCTGATGGACGCTTATCCATGCCGCTTATTGGCGATGTGGATGTGACCGGGAAGACTGTTTCCCAGGTGCAAAAGGAAATTACCGAAAGATTGAGCGAATATATTGTGGACCCCTTGGTAACCATCAACATTACTAAGCTGGGTACTACCAGAGTCTATGTTTTGGGCGAAGTAAAGCGCCAAGGCATGTACGAGCTGGAAAAGAGCCACAATCTTTTGGATGCCTTGGCCAAGGCAGAAGGCTTTACTGAGGCCAGTGCCAAAAAGAAGGTTTATGTTATCCGCCGCGGTGAGCAGAACGCCTTTACTAAGGTTAATATTAACGCCCTGTTTACGAAGGGTGATACTTCTAAAAATGTTGTGCTCCATGAGGGCGATTGCGTTTACCTGACCAGCAATGGCAAGATTATCTTCCAGAAGGATATTCTGCCGTTCTTGAATGCATGGTATATGGGTAGCGAAATTAGGCAAAACAATAAGGATTAAGAGGAGTAGAAACGTGGACGAGCAAGAGATTACTATTGATTTACGTGATTTGTGGCACGTATTACAAAAAAATATACGCACCATTAAAAAGGTAACCTGTGGCTTCGTAGCTGCCGCCGTTGTCTACCTGATTGTTGTGCCTCCGACATATGAATCCGTGGCTTTGCTGCGCGTGAAGCAGCCGAAGGGTATTGGTAGCTCTATTTTGGAATCCATGCCCATGGGCAATGCCATGGCTACTAAGCAGCTCATGAGCACCTATGCAGAAATTTTGAAGAGCCGCAGTGTAGTTGTGCCTGTAATTGAAGCGACTGAAGAAGCTGATAAGGATGGCAAATTCCCTCGCTATGAGGATTATTTGAAGGCCCGTGTAACCACCAATCCTTTCAAGGATACGGAAATTATGCAGGTCAGCGTGACTGCTAAAACTGCAGAGGATGCCCAAAAGGCTAACCAGCTTTTAGTGAATGGCTTCCTGACCCGTCTGACAGAATTGGTACGTGGCGAGCAAAAGACCACCCGCCTGTTCATTGAAGAGCGTGTGAAATCCTCTAAGCAGGAGCTCAACGATGCTGAAAGCAAGCTGACCCAGTTCAAGAAAGAGAATAATGTGCTGTCCCCTGATAATCAGGTGAAGATGACTGCGGACAAGCTGACCATGGTGGACAAGCTGCGTGCTGAAAACAAGGTTGCTTTAGAGGCGGCTAAATCTCGCAATAATGCTGTAAGCCGTCAGCTACAGAATAATACTGCCAGCATCGCCGACAACAACGTGATCA
>SFRS01000245.1 GCA_004562175.1 bacterium
CCCAGAATTTTGTGCGTGCTTTGGGCACAGGCATCGGCGCCACCCTGCAAAGCAGAAGGCGGCAAGGCCTCGCTAAAGCCCAAATGTGGTCCATGAGCTTCATCCACCAAAAGTACCGCCCCATGGGCATGGCATATTTTGGTGATAGCTTGCATATCGGCCGCTACGCCGTAATAGTTCGGGCTAGTCAAAAGCACCGCCTTGATACTGCTGTCCGCCGCAAGAGCGGCCTCTATTGCTGCAGGTGCAACCTGCAGCATAATGCCAAACTCCGCGCTATACTCAGGCTGCAAATACACTGCCTCAATGCCGCCCAGGATGAGACCACCAGCAACGCTCCGATGAGCGTTGCGCGGCAAAAGCAGCTTCTCACCCGGGCTCAGCGCCGTCATGAGCATGGCGTGAATAGCCTGACTGGTGCCATTCACGCACCAAAAGCAGGCGTCGCTTCCATAGGTGCGCGCCGCCAACTCCTGCGCCTCCTTGATGTAGCTTTCCGGCTCGTGGATATCATCCAGCTCACTCATCAGCGACACATCCATGCGCACGCTTGCGCCCATTTCCTGACGCAAAAGCTCTTCCATGCCACGACCACCCTTGTGGCCCGGCGTGTGCAGCGGATATACATCCTCATTTTTATAATTCAGCATGGCTTCTACCAAGGGCATTACCACACCTTTTTTATCTAAACTCATCTATAGCCTCCAAGAATACATAGTAACCCATTATATCTTAATATTGTATCATACGCTCTAGCTTTTCACAAACAAAAAACTTCAGCTAAAACTAAACCATATAAAATCCCCGCTTTTTCGGTTTACTATGGTAAATCACTGATAATCAGTGTATAATATACTTAATCACTATGATTTTAGGGAGGAAATTTTCATGAGTGCCGAAGAAATTAAAAGCTTTATAGCACAATCCAAAATCGATCAGCCTGCAACAGTGGAGGAATTCCATCAGGCTGTTAAGGATGCCTATAAAGACAGAACAAGACAGGTTTATTTCATCTGGAGAAAACTCAAGGAGCTTTATCCTGAAGTAGATGCCAATCGCGTTATCCGTGAGGGCAGCTATGATTTTGGCCTATACCAGGGCAATAAAATCGCTGCCAAATATGGTGGAGGTGAAAATGTAGGACCTAAAGAAGCCCTGCTTGGCCAAACATCTCGTGGTGGCTTACTTGTATTTGAGCAGACCATCGAACAGCTTGAAGATGACAAAGCTGTCAAGATTTTCCACTGTTGTCCCCATGTTGAGGCACTGACTGAGCTTGGTCTCAGCAAAGAGGAGATCAAAATGTTCTGCCGTGATATGCTGGGCCACTGTGACTACGCAATCTGTGAGCCTTTTGTTCATGTAGACATTGATTTTCCGACCACAATCGCGGATGGTGAAGGCCATGGCTGCGCTATGACTATCACCCGCAAAAAAGATAAGTAATTTATTTTGGAGATGTTAATGATGAAAGAGAAAAAAATTACTAGAAAACCCACTTTTAGCGAAGCTCTCGTTCCGCTTCTAGGCATGGTACTGCTTTTAGGTATCGGCTATGGTAAATACGGCCTGCCTATTCAGTTTTTATTGATTGTTGCCGCGTTTTTGGCTGCCATTATTGCCAAACGCTGCGGTTATACCTGGGATGATATGATTAAAGGCATTGCTGAAAAAATCACTAGCAGCCTTCCGTCCTTGCTTGTCATGGTGTGCGTAGGTGCAATGATTGCAAGCTGGATGGTATCAGGCACTATCCCCATGATGATTTATTACGGCATCAAGATTATTGATCCCCAGTTCCTTTTTGTAACAGCATTCTTTGTAACCGCTGTTATTTCTACCTTCACTGGCACTTCCTTTGGCAGTGCAGGCACAGCAGGTGTTGCTATCATGGGCATTGCTATTGCACTTGGTGTACCACTTGAAATTGCAGCTGGCGCTGTAATCTCTGGTGCGGTATTTGGCGACAAGCTCTCCCCGCTTTCTGATACTACCATGCTGGCCCCCATCGCCGCAGGCAGTGAGCTCTATGACCATATCAAGCACATGCTCTATACCACTGGCAGCGCAACTATCCTCTGCATTATTGCTTACACCGGCATCGGCATGACCATGGATGTCTCCAAAATGACCAATCCGGAAACTGTAACTGCTATTTTATCTAACCTCGAAACCCTTTATACCTTTAATCCGCTGCTGCTTTTACCCCCTGTTTTAATTTTCTGGGGCGCTTATACCAAAAAGCCGACCATTCCTATGCTGCTTTTAGCATCCGTAATTGCCATTATCATGGGCATGGTTTTCCAAGGCTTTGCTCTGAAAACC
>SFRS01000246.1 GCA_004562175.1 bacterium
GACGGCAAATACATGACCATAGAGGAATACACCGACCGGCACTTCCAACCCTACATTGACCAGTATAACGCCAAGCAGAGGCGTTCAGACCGGCAAATTCAAACGGGCTACTGTGAATGGCACCGAAACAACGGCTTACTATCACAGGGGAAAGGTGAGATTGCCTATGAAGCTGTTTTACAGTATGGCACCCACGAGGATATAGGCGGGGAATATTACGCAGCAGATACCAGCCCTGAGCGCAAGGAGGCTCTGAGACAAGAGTATACCCAAGTGTATCAGAAATGGACTGAGGACATACAACGGGACTTCCCGCACCTGACGATTTTATATGCAGTTATCCACTTCTCAGAGCAAGAAGGCACACCGCACTTGCATTTGTGCTTTCAGCCCGAGGCAGACAGTAACCGTGGAATAGCCAAGCAAGTGAGCATCGGCAAAGCTTTAGCCCAAGATGGTATCGAACGCATAGACACCCGAGCCGAGGCAGAACAGGCGGGAGGTTTCCAACTTGCCCGTTTTTACCAAAGGTTCCACCATGAGTATCAAAACCCAACCCTCCAACGGCTGGGCTATGAGATAAAGGAAGAAACCCATGGCCTTAAGCACATGGAGAAAGACGGCTACTCCACCGTGATAGCCTCAGCCCATGAGCAAGCTGATAGCCTTGTGCAAGCCGCCCAGAGCCGCAAGGAGCGTGTGAGTGCGGAAGTGGAAAAGGCTAAGGCAAAAGCCCTAAATCTTGTCTATCAGGCTCAGGAAGCAGCAGAAGCAGCCAAGACCGAAAAGGCAAAGGCAGAGGAAGCCAAAGCCCTTGCCCAGCTGGAGCAGGCAAGAGCCGAGGCACAGGCAGAGGCAAGCCGACAGGAGGCAGAAGCCGCCCAAATCGAGAAGCAAAGGGCAGACCAGGCACGCATCCAGGCAGAGCGGGAGCGGACAAAGGTAGAGGCTCAGACAGAAGAACTCAAAGAGCGCACCCGGGCAGAAGCCAACGCCCGAGCGGTTGAGCTGGAGTGGCAGCTCTCACAGGCTCAGGCATACATAGCCCAGCAAGAGGGCATCATCGCTACCCTGCGTGAAAAGCTGGAACAGGTCAGGGAGTATCTTATGCACTTTCACGTTGTCCAGCATTTCTATGAGTGGGTGACACAGCGTTTTTATACGCCTGAACCTACTCAGGAGCTAGATTCCGAAGAGCGTGACATCGAATAAATAGGACACAGCACCCCGGCCAAATGACCGGGGCATTTTCATAGTTCCCTTTTGAGTTCCCTTTTTGATCCTAATAAATCCCTCTTGAGGAGTCTCAAAAGGGAGCCTTTTTTAGTGCTATGTGTAGATTATGCTGTGCCCTCTACAGGGTAAGGCAGTCTTCTATAATGATATTGGCAAAAGCCGAAAATCTATTATTAAGGAGATTGTTTTATGACTAAAATCGAAAAATTCTATCAAACAGCAACCGACAGCGAATGGGAAACAATGGCTACCCTCCGCAAAGAGGCAGGGAAAGACGCTGCGAAAATCAGCTCTTTTAAGGCACAGTATGGCTTTACGCCTGATAGCATACGCCCTTATGAGCTGATGCACTTCCATGAGCTGGAAAAGCAGCGTCAAGCCGCCCAGGACCTTGAAAAGCTGAAGGAGCGGAACGCCGCACTTCAGTGCCAAATCGAATCTCTCAGGAAGCGGTGGGTTACGCTTCCACCTTGTCGCATGATGGAGGGTGAAAGAGTGAAAGCGACTTTCTATGCAACCAAAGAGTCTTTGGAGCGCTTCGATAGAGCTGCTGACCGGGTCAGTGAAAAATACGGCTACAAGAAGTATCTGGCAGCAGCTTTCATTTTGGAGGAGCTGCTCACACGTTTTACAGATGCATAAAAAGAAAAAGGCTCAGACTTTTGCCGGTCTGAGCCTTTCACCTTTCATGGGGGGTATTATGATAGAAAGGGAGTAAGCTATGGCGCTTTACTCCATGAAAACAGTATAGATGTTGATTTAAGCCGATTCTTGCTCAGACCACCACTTGTATACCGTGGGTTTCGTTAGCCCGGTCTCCCGGATGCAATCGGCCTTTCTGCCGGTTGGGTGTTCTGCCCGCCATTGGCGGACAATGGCCTGTTTATCGGGTCGACCTGTGATTTCTCTATTCTCCCGCATGGTCTGAAGGGTTAGTTCCCGGTTGGCCTTGCATAAATTGGTACTTTCTTTACCTGTTTTCGGGTCAACGAAAGCTGGAGCGGTCAAATGCTCTTTTCGGCTGCGGCCATTGCGCTTCGTCTGGCCTATATCCACATTGGTTAGCCGCAAGATGCCT
>SFRS01000247.1 GCA_004562175.1 bacterium
GGCAATAATCAATTGGCCACGACGGGTCAGCTCCTCGAAGCCGATGACGGACACCAGGGAGGAGTCCTTCAGCATGGCAATGAACTCGTTGCCCAGGGGAGGAATGATGCGCTTAAAGGCTTGGGGCATGATGATGTAGCGCATGGTTTGAGCCCAGCTCATGCCCAAGCTGCGGCCTGCCTCCATTTGCCCCTTGTCGATGGATTGGATACCAGCGCGGAAGATTTCCGCAATGTAGGCACCACTATTGATGGAGCAGGCGGAAATGGCAGCCACAAAGGGGTCCACGCGACTGCCGATAATGCCCGGCAAGGCGAAGTAAACCAAAAAGATTTGTACCAAAAGCGGGGTGCCACGAATAAAGTCAACGTAAACGTTGGCAATATAGCGGATGGGCTTAATATTGCACAGACGGGCAATACCCACCATGCAGCCGATTACCAGGCCCAAAAACACGCTCATGGCCGTAATTTCCACAGTGATGCCGGCGCCGGCGATCAAGAGTGGTAAAGATTTGACCATTAAATCAATGTTTAATTCCATAATATTCTCCAGTTTCTTCTCGTATTTTTAACAGCTCTTAGTCATGCAAAGCAATGAAAATTTAGGCTAGCTTTTTTTATTTCTTTTCGCCAAACCATTTCTTGTAAATCTTGTCGAATTCGCCATTCTTTTTCAGCTCAGCCATAGCCTTGTTGATATCAGCAGCTAGCTTGCTGTCCTTTTTCACAGCAATGCCGTATTGTTCAGCTTCCATCTTTTCGCCTACGGTCATAGCAAATTTGTTGCCACCCTTAGCCAAGAAGTATTCCATAACGGGCAGGTCGCCAATTACAGCATCAACGCCGCCATTTTTCAGCTCCAGAGCAGCCTCATCCTGAGTATTGAAGGTAGTAACCTTAGCGCCTTCAACCTTTCTGGATTTCATTTCGCCGGTGGTGCCAATTTGTGCAGCAATACGTTTACCCTTCAGATCAGCAATGGATTTGACAGTGGTATTGTCCTTCTTCACCAGTACAATCAGGCCGGAGGTATAGTAAGGATCGGAGAAGGTAACTGCCTTCTTGCGCTCTTCGGTGATGGTCATACCAGCGATGGCTGCATCAATATTGCCTGCATTCAACGCAGGAATCAAAGCATCAAAGCCCATGCCGTTGATTTCTACCTTAGCACCCATTTGCTTACCGATGGCTTGAATCAATTCAATATCAAAGCCAGTGTATTCCTTGGAGCCCTCCTTCGGGAATTCAAAGGGAGCAAAAGCAGGCTCAGTGCCCACGCGCAAAACCTTAGCCGGCTCTGCTTTTTTAGCTTCCTTTTTCTCGCCGCCGCAGCCAGCTAACATCATGCTGCAGGCCATAACAGCCATCATTAAAAATACCAATAATTTTTTCATCTTGAGTCCCCCTCATTTGTTTTTTTATTTTCTATTTTAAGCATTTTAAATGCTTAAAAACACTAACGGAGCACATGCGATTCTACACCACACTGTGCTCCGCTTTGAGAACCGACTTTATTATTTCTTCACTTCACCAAACCAGGTTTTGTAAATCTTGTCATATTCGCCGTTTTTCTTCAGCTCGGCCAGAGCCTTGTTCACGTCAGCAGCCAGCTTGTCGTTGCCTTTTTTAACAGCCAAGCCATATTGCTCTGCTTCCATAACCTCGCCCACGGTCATAGCGGTTTTGTTGCCGCCCTGAGCCAGATAGTAGCCAACAACGGGGCTGTCGTTGATAACAGCGTCAACGCCCTTGTTCTTCAGCTCCATAGCTGCTTCAGTGTTGGTATTGAAGGCAGTAACCTTAGCATTCTTGATGCTTCTTGCTTTCTTTTCACCGGTGGTGCCGATTTGTACAGCAATGCGTTTGCCTTCCAAATCCTTCACGCTCTTAACTTCCTTGTTATCCTTGTTAACCATGATAATCAGGCCGGAGGTGTAATAGGGCTCGGAGAAGGTAATAGCCTTTTTACGCTCGTCGGTAATGGACATACCAGCAGCGATCAAATCAATGTTATTGGCATTCAGCGCAGGAATCAAAGCATCGAAGCCCATGTTCACGATTTCTACCTTAGCACCCATTTGCTTGCCGATGGCGCGAGCCAAATCCATATCGAAGCCATCATAATCCTTGCTGCCTTCCTTTTGGAATTCGAAGGGAGCAAAGGTGGGCTCGGTGCCTACACGCAGAACCTTAGCGGGCTCAGCCTTTTTAGCTTCCTTTTTGTCGCCGCCGCAGCCAGCAGCCAGCATAGCAACCGCACAAATCACGGTCATCATCAAAATTAATAACTTTTTCATTAC
>SFRS01000248.1 GCA_004562175.1 bacterium
CAGTATTATTAACATGAATTTGGCTGACTGTATGGCTACTAAGGCCTACTTTTGGGCCAAAAACGCCTCACCCTTCTGCCTACAGGATAGCTTTAGCTTTGATAAGGAATTATTTCGCAAGGTTTTTCGGCTTCGTGATGAATCGGGCTTGATTGAAATCAGCGCGGAGGCTCTTGATATTGAGCATAACACCTTTTTTGAGGCAGCAAAAAATGCCAATGCGAAAAGCCTTTTGCTTGCTCCCATGTTTTGGCAGGGACAAATGACTGGCTTAGTAATCTTTTCTGTATGCAATAAAGCTAGACACTGGTCACGCCAGACCAAGCAGCAGCTCAACGAGCTGACCAAGATTATCACCGCTCACCACGCCAAAAGCATGGACCTTAATGCCTGCCATAGAGGAGCTCTCAGCGAAAACAAGGCCGATTCCCTGACCGGACTCATTCCCTTCTCCCAATTCCGTGAGCAAATGGAGCAGATGATCGTCAGCGGTCAAGCGAAGAATCACGCCGTTATCTACACCGATTTTGAACGCTTTAATCTTATTAACCAAAAATACGGCTTTGCCTTCGGCGACAAGCTCCTGCAAATCTTTACGAGCTTTGTTTCCGATGCTCTTAGCAATAAGAAAAACATTCTTTTTTCCCGCATTGTGGCCGACCAGTTCATTCTTTTCCGACCCTACGAAAACATCGCCGACGCTGAAGCTCGCGTAGATGCTATTAATAATCACTTTATGGATTATGTTACCAAGCAATATCCCTTCCTTAAGCTACGCTTACGCAGTGGCATTTACCATGTAACAACTGAATGTAAAACCGCTGCCGAAGCCATCGATGCAGCCAATTACGCACGCAAATCCTTGCTTAATAATCATCAAACCACCGCCGCTCTTTATAACGAAGCCTTAGCCAACAAACAACAGCTGGAGCGGCTTATCTTCGCCAATGCCAACACAGCCTTCACCGAGAAGAACTTCAAGGTTTTCCTGCAGCCTAAATTTTCGCTTGTGGATAATTCCCTCATCGGCGCAGAAGCCCTTATTCGTTGGTTCAAGGACGACGGCACTCAGGTTTATCCGGACCAGTTTATCCCTGCTCTGGAGGCCAATGGTAGAATCACCGAGCTAGACTTCTTTGTTTTTGAAAGAGTTGCTCAATTCTTGGCCAAAAATCAAAGACTCCAGCGCAAGCAGGTGCCGATCTCTGTCAACGCTTCCATTTGGCACACCGAAAACGACGACACTGTGCAACGCTATCTAGGCATACTGGATACCTACGGCATCGATCCCACTCTTGTGGAAATCGAGCTCACAGAAACCGTAGCTGCCCAAAATTACGCTAAGGTTTACCAGCTCTTCGACCAATTGCGTCAAGAAAAAATCAAGACCTCCTTAGACGATTTTGGCGCTGGCTATTCCTTGGTCAATATGGTAGTAGATATTCCCATCGACACTATTAAAATTGACCGTACCCTGCTTTTAAATTGCGAGGATAGTTTTAAGGGACGCATTTTCCTCAAAAACAGCATCGCCATGTTGCATAGCCTGGGCTACAGCATTATCTGCGAGGGCGTGGAAACTGAGGAACAACGGCAGCTGCTTTTGGAATGCGGCTGTGGCAAGGGTCAGGGCTATTTATTCTCTAAACCCATTCCTATCGAGGAGTATGAAGCTAGGTTTTATGGTAGCTGCTAATTCCCAAATTACTCCCTAATACGGTATAATTTTGCTTTCCGGAGCACGAAAAACTTCATATTTACAAGGCCGACGATTTTATAGTTTCATTATCGAAAGGCCGTCACAACAAAGCAAAAGACACCGAAAACCCCGCATAACGCAAGGGCTTTCAGTGTCTTCTGCTATATTAGGGAGTAATTAGGGAGAAGCAATTTTATAAACTATCTGTGAGAATTGACATTAGTTAGCTACTAAGCTAGCTTAAGCCTCAATAGGCTTGTCTTGCAAAGCATCGAAGCCAGTCTCACCGGTACGAATCTTCACAACGTCTTCAACATTGTACACGAAGATCTTGCCATCGCCATATTTGCCGGTGTAGAGCACTGCCTTGGCAGTGTTTACAACATCTGCTACAGGAATAGCGGAGACGATGAGCTCAACCTTAACCTTCGGCAGCAGGTGCGCTGCAACCTCAGCACCACGATACATCTCGGTTTGACCCTTTTGGATACCATAGCCCAGAACCTTGGTTACGGTCATGCCGGTGATGCCCAATTTGTCCAAAGCAGCCTTGAGAGCTTCAAAGCGATTTTGAGAAGTAATGATGCAAACCTTGCTCAGCTT
>SFRS01000249.1 GCA_004562175.1 bacterium
GGAGCGCTTCGAGCTGCCTCGCGAGGAAGCCATCAAATTTATGGAAGAAAAGGAAGAGCCCTATAAGGTAGAGCTCATTAATGACCTGTCCGAGGACGCAGTAATTAGCTTTTATAAACAAGGTGATTTCACCGATTTGTGTGCCGGCCCCCATCTGGATTCCACCGGCCGCATCAAGGGCAACGCTATTAAGCTGACCAGTGCCACCGGCGCTTACTGGCGTGGCGACTCCAAGCGCAAAATGCTGCAGCGTATTTATGGCGTGGCTTTCCCCAAGAAGGAGGAGCTGGACGCATATCTGGCACAGCAGGCCGAAGCCTTAAAGCGTGACCACAACAAGCTGGGCCGCGATTTGGAATACTTCACCACTGTTGATTATATCGGCCAAGGCCTGCCCATCCTGCTGCCGAAGGGTGCCCGCGTAATCCAACTTTTGCAACGCTGGATTGAAGACGTGGAGCAAAAGCGTGGCTATTTGCTGACCAAAACCCCGCTCATGGCTAAGCGCGATTTGTATCGTATTTCCGGCCACTGGGATCACTATCTGGACGGCATGTTCATTTTGGGCGACCCCCACGATGAAACCAAGGAATGCTTCGCACTGCGTCCCATGACCTGCCCCTTCCAATATCAGGTTTTCCTGAACCGTCAACGCTCCTACCGTGAGCTGCCCATGCGTTTAGGCGAAACCTCCACCCTGTTCCGTAACGAGGACAGCGGCGAGATGCACGGCCTCATTCGCGTGCGTCAATTCACTATTTCCGAGGGCCATTTGATTCTGCGTCCGGACCAATTGGAAGAAGAATTCAAGGGCTGCCTGGATTTGGCAAAATACGTGCTGGATACTGTGGGCATGCTGGATAAATGCACCTTCCGCTTCAGCCAATGGGACCCTGCTAACCCCAACAATAAATACGAGGGCACTGCTGAGCAATGGGAGCACGCACAAAATGTTATGGGCAAAATCCTGGACGATTTGGGCGTAAACTACGAAATCGGCATCGACGAAGCAGCCTTCTATGGTCCCAAGCTGGATATCCAATTCCACAATGTTTTCGGCAAAGAGGACACCATCGTCACCATTCAAATCGATATGCTGCTGGCTGAAAGATTTGGCATGTACTATGTGGACGAAAACGGCGAAAAGAAGCTGCCCTACATCATTCACCGCACCTCCCTGGGCTGCTATGAGCGCACCCTGGCATATTTGATTGAAACCTATGCCGGCGCACTGCCCACCTGGATGGCTCCGGAGCAGGTTCGCTTCCTGCCCGTAACTGACCGCGCTGCTGATTATTGCTATGAGCTGGCTCGCAAGCTGGAGTCCGAGGGCTATCGCGTAACCGTGGATGCTCGCAACGAAAAAATCGGCAAGAAGATTCGCGAAGGCCAGCTGGAAAAGATTCCTTACATGCTGGTTGTGGGCGACCGCGATATGGAAAACAAGACTGTTTCCCCGCGTAACCGCACTGAAGGCGATATGGGTGCCATGTCCTTCGAAGACTTTGCCGCTATTTTGAAGGATGTTGTTGATTCCAAGGCCAAAAAATAAAATAATTGTTGACACAAACTTTACATTATGGTATCATATTCGAGTAACAAAGCAGAAGCCTCCCGCTTCTCACCTTGCGGTCAGCACTCGACAGGGTTGGATATGATATTTTTCTGCGGGTGGATTTATTCTGCCCGCTTTTATTTTTGTAAGCAGTCCGCTTACCTGGTGTCCCTGGAGGTGAATTGTCATAGCCAAAGAAAGCTTGCGTATCAACGAAGAAATTCGTGCGCGTGAAGTGCGTGTTATTACTGCTGATGGCGAACAGCTTGGCATTATGTCCGGTCGTGCAGCCCAACAACTGGCAGTGGAAAGACATTTAGATTTAGTTGAGATTGCTCCCACAGCGAAACCGCCCGTGTGCAAAATTATGGACTACGGCAAGTTCCGTTACGAGCAACAAAAACGTGAAAAGGAAGCCCGTAAGAAGCAAAAAACCTTCGACATTAAAGAAGTGAAGCTGCGCCCCGGTATCGAGGATCACGACTTTAACGTTAAGTACAAGAATGCTGTTCGCTTCCTGGAAGATGGCGACAAGGTAAAGGTTACCATCATGTTCCGTGGCCGCGAGCTGTCCCATCCTGAGCTTGGCGAAGTACTGCTGAATAAGATGGCAGAGCAGTTAAAAGAAATTGCCGTTGTTGAAAGAGTACCCAAATTAGAAGGCAAAAACATGATTATGATTGTTGCGCCTAAACCTGCTAAATAATAGAGGAGGAAATAACCATG
>SFRS01000250.1 GCA_004562175.1 bacterium
TGGTATTTAAATGAGTTGGCGGAACAGAAAAAAATCAACTTTTCCCAGCTTCTGCAAATGGCTCTTAAAGAACGCTTAGGTGTAGTGTAAAAGTAAATCTATGAGCAACGAGATCAGACGCTATAAGGAAACGGAAACGGGGGTCGATAAAATGTGCAAACTGATGCAAGATTTAGCAAATGAAGCCGCTGAGCAAGCAGCAAAAAAAGCAGCTCATGATAAAAGCGTAGAAATTGCAGAAAACTCCATAAATGAAGGCGTATCTATTTCTGTAACTGCTAAAATCACCAATTTGCCTATCTACGAAGTCGAAGCAATCGCCGAACGCCTTGGCAAGAAAACTGCATAACTTTTTTCAAAAAGAAAACCGCAGTCCATATAACTGGATTGCGGTTGTTTATTTTTATGGGTACCAAAAACGTTACTCGAAACAGGCGTTCAACATTATAGAGATATACATGCAATGCCCAACAAAAAATCCCCCGACCGCAGCCGAGGGATTTATTTTGCTTAGAATTATTTGCTATGTTCGCAAACTTGGTTGCCAACGGTGCAAGAAGTTTTGCAAGCGGATTGGCAGGAAGCCGGGCACTCGCCGCAGCCGCCGGTGCGCAGGGTCTTTTTCAGCATAGCTTTATTAACAGTTTGGATATGTTTTCTCATGTGTATTACCTCCAAGAGTAAATATTATTACCCTTATATTTTACCCTGTTTTGCCCTCTTTTGCAAGAGCTTTTTCATGAATACAAGAGCTGCCGCGCACTCATAGCAAACCGGAGCCTAGCGCAGCTGCATCTTGCTCAAGGCAAGCCTTCCAAGGGCCAATTATTTGCCCATAGGCAGACGAGCCACAACAATGCCCTTCATCTCACTGGTGACCTTCTTCAAAGCCTTCATGGCAGAGCCCTTGTTGCCCAAGCCACCAACAACAGCGCTATCAGAGCCCTTAGCCACGATTTTGCCATTATACAGGTACTTGTTGTTCTTCACATCGATAATCTTGATGGGTGCTTGCGTGGTCATTTCAATGCCGTAGTTGAGCAGATGCACTTTTTCCTTGCGCACAAAGGGCTGAATCTCGCAATAGAGCACGTAATCAACCTTTTCGCCCTCCAAAGCGTCAAGAATATCAGCTCTTTCAGCAGTGGAAATATCTTCAATGCCAATTTGTTTCAGCTTGTAAACAAGTCCGGCCCCATCCACATAATTATAGTTGGTATCAGGCACCATTTTGTGCAGCTCCTCTAACATGTAAGCATCAATTTCAGCATCAAACTTAGTCTCTGCATGATTAACATACATCACAGCCACATTGGGCTTTTCGGCGGCAAAGGCCACACAGGACATCATGGTAACAAAAAAAGCCACCAACAAGAATACCAATTTTTTCATCAACAACACTCCTTTTATCATGATAGTGCGTGCATCCCCATCTTTATATACAAATTCGTATATACGCCTACATTTTACAATAAAAACAGCTTCACAACAAGTATCCCCGGAAACTTTTTCATATATTTTTTAGTTATGAGGGCATCAGCATTTATCTCCAAACACAAACAAAAAAGACTTCCCGATTGTCAGGAAGTCTAGTTTTAAGATGGAGCTGATGACCAGGATTGAACTGGTGACCTTATCCTTACCAAGGATACGCTCTGCCGACTGAGCTACATCAGCATATGTGGTTGCGGGGGGCGGACTTGAACCACCGACCTTCGGGTTATGAGCCCGACGAGCTACCAACTGCTCCACCCCGCGATATGGTGGCGGCGCACGGATTCGAACCGCGGACACTGCGGGTATGAACCGCATGCTCTAGCCAACTGAGCTACGCCGCCGAAGTGTTGGTGGAGAGGGTTGGATTCGAACCAACGAAGCGAAACGCGGCAGATTTACAGTCTGCTCCCTTTAGCCACTCGGGAACCTCTCCATAGGCAACATCGATATTATATTATAAATTTATATCTTTGTCAAGAGATTTTTTCACAGCAACACAGCCGCCAAGGCAAGCCTTAGAGCTTCTGACGCAGTGCTTCAAACATCACAATGCCTGCAGCCATAGCCACATTCAAGGACTCAGCACGTCCGGCCATGGGGATATACACGCGCTTATCCGCTGCCGCAAGTAAACCCTCGCTCACCCCGTTAGCCTCATTGCCCATGACAAAAGCCAAACGTCCGTGCAAATCCGCCTTGTAGAGATTATCCGCCCCGTCCAAGCAGGTCACCAAAAGCTCGTAGCCCGCGTTATGAGCGCACTCAATAAACTCGTCCTCAAGGAGCCCATGGAAGAGCGCACCGTTTTGGGAGCATAGATATCCACGCTGCCCTTCAAGAGCACCAATCCCCCAATGCCTGCGGCATCGGCTGTGCGCAGCATGGTGCCCACGTTACCGGGGTCACCAACCCTGTCTAGAACCAGCAGCATCTTCCCCGACGCCAGCAAATCCTCCAGCGCAGTGGCCTGCATCCTGCACACCGCAATAATCCCCTGGGGCGTTTCTGTATCAGCGATTTT
>SFRS01000251.1 GCA_004562175.1 bacterium
GCTCCGGTCTGCGAATGCTTGATGCAATGTCCACATAGAGCGCTTAATCCGTCAAGAGAAAAACCTCCGAAAGCGTGACGAGGCGCTTCGCGGACATGCGAGCCTGTCCATGGCAATCGTACTTCGATTATTCATCGCAATGCTATCGCAGTCTCATTCTTGCCTCCGCCACTTCCCAGGTATACGCTTTTCGCTTGCGAAGTTTGGAAGAATTATAAAAGTAAAGCTACTTGGATGGCTCCACCTCTGGGGGAGCTGTCAGGCCGCGCAGTAACTTTCTATAGAATTGCTTAGTAAATGCGGATGACTGAAGGGGGATGCAGTAACTTCAGGTAGAACATTTATAAAGCTGACTTTATTTGTAAGACAAAGGAAAGCGTTAAAAGCTTCTAGCGTATGGTCTGTAGTAGCCCCCTTCAGCCGCATCTAGGCTCGAAGAATAGCAGATGTTCGGAGGCGGCAGCTCCCCCGGAGGGGGAGCCTCTCGTGTAGCTTTTCACCGCGAGCATGATGCTTGCTTATTACGAATTTCATAACTTTTATCAAAACGTCAACCCAATTTTTTCAGGTAATCATAAAAGTAACTATGCAACAATCACTATACGACTTCATACAACAGCATATTGATGAGGATGGGTTTTACACCGAAAGGTCGCTTCCCGACGGCGATGAATATGCCAACATCGTTGAGCTAGGCCAAACCGACGCCTTCTTCTACACCTCCGACATGCCCTCCAGCGAAAAGGACGCCTCCGCCCTGCTCAAGGATTTACAGGCCTACTTGGCTAACCCCGGCGTAAGCACCTACCAAGCCCTTTACAAAAGCCTTAAAAACAAGACCCTCTCCGAATACGCCGACCCCTTCATCATCGCCTTCGACAGCGATGACATGAACGAAACAGCCTTCGCCCTGGCGCGTCGCCTGCTTTACAACGCACGCCATCGCGAACCCTTAAAATTTGCCTTTCTCCTCTTCGGCCTGTACGGCATGCAGCACATCGAAGAAGACGACCCCGAGCTTTGGCGTGACCTCGTGACCATTGCCCACTGCGAAGAATTCACCTTCGCCTTCCTCTATAGCTGCCGCATCGGCAACTACATTTCCCAACGGGCCGTGTGGGAGCTTTTGGGCTGCACCAAGGGCTGGGGCAAGGTTTTCGCCATCATCGACTGCCAATGCCCCGACGACGACCACCGCCTTTGGCTCCTCAAAAATGGCCCCGACATCGACGTGGAATATCCGCCCCTGTCCGTGAAGCTCATTCAAGCCACCCAGCTGGACAAATTCCTGCAGCAGCCCGTCATCGACTACCCCTGCTACAAAAGCGCCATCGCCATCTTGGGAAACTACATGATGCTGCTTTTGAACTACAAGGCCGAGGCCGTGCGGGAGCATTACAACCTGACGGATATTAACCTGTACAGCCTGCTGAAAAATCTGCTCCACCACGCCCTCTACCTTTCCGTGGAAGCCGAGGACATGCTGGACATGATCACCATAGCCACCTCCCTCAGGGAAATGCAGGAGGACAACGCCCTCTACTCCCTCACCCCCAACCAAGTGAATGAGCTCATCGCTGCCTGCGACAAAATGGTTTACAACACCAATTGGGAGCCCATCATCAATTCCCGCCTTTTTGAGGACGACCAGGTCAACTACCAGCTGGCCGACTTGGCCTATGAGCTGGAGCTGGACATTTGGCAGCGCCTGTACGATTTTTGGCTCACCCATCCCATGGAATATACCCTGCTGCCCTATCTTTTGTCCTACGAGGGTGGCACCCGCTCCGACCGAGTGTTGGCTAAAATCATCGAAAATCTAGCTCTCTACGCCAACGACATGCACTCATTGGTGGTGCCCCTGCACTATTTGCGCAGCCATCCCGGCAAGGGGGAGACCATTTTGGCCGCCGCCTTGGGCTCCATCCACGAGCTTTTGCGCAGCTGCGCCTGCGATGTTTTGGAGGCCTGGGGTCCGGATTATCTTTCCGACACCATCAAGGAAGCCATTTATACTGCCATGCGCACCAGCACCGACGATCTGGTGCAGGCACGACTCACGGCCATTTTGGCAGGCAAAAAGCTGGATGTGGAGGCCTTTTTACAGCGACTGAAGCAAAAACAGCAAAAATAAATTAAAAAAATCAGATTAGCATGCTACTATGACCACATTCTCCTCAAAAAGATGACTGCGTCCGCACTTACGCAGTCATCTTTTTTTGTCTATGACTTCTTTTTACCTAATTCAGCAAAATATATTTGCCTTT
>SFRS01000252.1 GCA_004562175.1 bacterium
CTGTTGACCTTCTTCATTTTCTACGAGCTGTTGACCTTAGCAAGCTATCCTTTGGTACTGCATAAGCGTAACCAAGAAGCGTTGATGGCCAGCCGTAAGTACTTGATTTACACCTTGATTTCCGGTCAGTTCTTCCTGGCTGGTGTTATCGCCGTATACTGCATCAGCGGTACCATGAGCTTCACCGCCGGTGGCTTCTTAACCACCGACATGGCTCCCAAATGGGTACTGCAGGCAGCCTTTGTGCTGATGATTTTGGCAGGCTCCGTAAAAGCAGCAGTTATGCCTCTGCATGGCTGGCTGCCGGCAGCAATGATTGCGCCGACTCCTGTATCCGCACTGCTGCATGCCGTAGCCGTTGTTAAGACCGGCGTTTTCGCCGTGCTGCGTATTATCGGCTTCGTCTTTGGTCCGAAGCTCTTGGCTGAAATCGGTGTAACTGACGTGCTGGCTTGGGCGGCGGCCACCAGTATTCTGGTTTCCTCCCTCATCGCTCTGCGTCAGGACCATTTGAAGCGCCGCTTGGCCTTCTCCACCATCGGTCAGCTCTCCTACATCGTTTTGGGCGCAGCGCTGATTTCTCCTATCAGCATTAAGGGTGCTTATTTGCATCTGGTAGCCCATGCGGTAATGAAGATTACCCTCTTTATGTGCGCAGGCCTGATTATTGCCCGTACCCATAGGAATAACATCAGCGAGCTGTATGGCATCGGCAAGAAGCTGCCGGTTACCATGGCCTGCTTCACTATTGCATCGCTGGGTATCGCCGGTGTGCCCTTCCTAGTAGGCTTCATCAGCAAGTGGAACCTGTGCTTGGGTGCTCTGCAGGCAGGTAAGCCTCTGTATGTGCTGCTGTGGGTAGCAAGTGGTCTTTTGGCTGCTGCTTACTTGATTCCTGTTTCCCAGATGGCCTTCTTCGTGAAGGACCCGCAGGAAAAATTCCGCTCCTATGGCGAAATCAGCTATGCAATGTTGATTCCTATCTGCATTACCACTTTGATTGCGTTGATTTTGGGCTGCGTTCCCAATGTTTATCCGCATTTCTACGAATTGGCAACTATGGCCTCTAACGCTGTTTGCGCAGGCTGGCACGGGGGGTGGCTATAATGACTAAGAAAACAGTCTATATGCTTGTAGCTGTAGTTTTGGTATTGGCGGCCGCTGCCGAAATTGCTGGCGTGCATATGCATGCGGCATCCTGGTGGCCCTTGCCCTTTGGCTACGATATTTTCTTTGGCTTTGTTGGTGCTTGGGTACTGATCATTGTCTCCAAGCTGATTATGGCGCCGCTGCTGCAGCGTGATAAGGATTATTATGACGATGATTTTGATGAAGATGGCAGAGGTGATGATTGATGAATGAATTAATGCTTCATCCTGGTCTGATCCTGTGGGTAGTTGGCATTGTTGCCATGCTTGCTCCCAAGTGCATCAGGAAATTTGTCCTGGCTTTAGGACCCCTTGCTGCCGTCGGTGCAGCCTTGAAGCTGCCTATTGGTACGGAGTACACCTTGAACTTCGTCCATGACATCCAGCTCCATATCATGTATGTAGATAAGCTGGCTTGGATTTTTGGCTTTATCTTCTCCGTGCTGGCTTTGGTGAGTGGCATTTATGCTGCTCATAATCCCAATCGTATGGAGGCACTTTGCTCCATGGCCTATGCTGGCGGCGCTATTTGCGTTTGCTTCGCCAAGGACTGGCTGTCCTTCATCTTCTTCTGGGAATCTCTGGCAATTACCTCCCTGTTCTTGGTTTGGTGTAATCCCACCCATGAGGCGCGCCGTGCGGGCTTCCGCTATATGCTGGTGCATATGCTGGGCGGCGGCATCCTCTTGGCAGGTATCTTCTGCATTTGGTACACCGGCCACGGCGATTTAATGATTCACAGCCTCACCAATCGCGCGCACGATTGGGCCTATTGGCTGGTAATGCTGGGTATGTTCATCAACGTGGCTATGCCTCCTGTGAACGCATGGCTGGTGGATGCATATTCCAACTCCACTTTAACCGGTGGCGTTTTCATGAGCTGCTTGACCACCAAGGTTGCAGTTTATGCTTTGATTAGAGTTTACGCAGGCACTGAGCTCCTCATGTGGGGTGGCGTGCTGATGGCTCTGTATGGCGCATGCTACGCGATTATGGAAAACGATATGCGCAAGCTTCTTGCTCACCATATTATTTCCCAGACCGGCTTCATGGTTGCCGGTGCCGGTATCGGCACGGCCATGTCCATGAATGGCGCTACTGCCCATGCCTTCTGC
>SFRS01000253.1 GCA_004562175.1 bacterium
TCCCTGCTGCCCAAATACCGGGGCGCCGCTCCCATCCAATATGCTATTATCAAGGGCGAGCGCGAATCCGGCGTCACCATTATGCAAATGGACATCGGCATGGACACCGGGGCTATGCTGGACAAGGTGGTAGTACCCATTGAGGAAAACACCACCATGGGCGAGCTCCACGACGCCTTGAAAACCAAGGGTGCGGAGCTGCTCCTGCAGGTCATCGACAAAATCGAGGCTGGTACCGTGGTAGCCCAGCCCCAAAATAATGAGGAAGCCACCTATGCCACCCTGCTGGATCGCAGCATGGAGCGCATCGACTGGAGCAAATCTGCCCAGGAGGTGCATAACCTGATTCGTGGCTTTAACCCTGCCCCCAGCACCTTCACCAGCCTGCCCAATGGCAAAAATTTGAAAATTTGGTGCAGCCGTCTTACAGACAAACAGAGTGAAGCAGCCCCCGGCACCGTGGTGGAAGTGGGCAAGCGCAGCTTTTACGTGGCCTGCGGCAGTGGTGTAGTGGAAATCACCGAGGTACAGCCCGAGTCCAAAAAGCGTATGCCCGCTCATGTCTTCATCAACGGTCGCGGCGTACAGGTGGGCGATGTATTAGGCCTTCAAGCTGAGTAGAGAAGTGACAATTCCTCCACTGCAAGCAGTCCTTCCTTTCTAGAGGGAAGGCAACAAGTTTATGCATTAGAAATAAGGAGTCTTTCGAATGATGGAAGATGCATTGAAACCCAAAAAACGCATATTCATGGCCCTGACCTCCGTGAGCGCCCTCATTGGCGCCATCATGGTGTACATGGTCTGGAAGGTGACGGTGCCCGGCCTAGCCCAAATCAGCTGGACACTGCCCATTGCCTTTGGTGTTTTTTCGGTAATTATCGTAATTGCCCTGCTCACCGGCGTAGCGGGCATTGTGATGGCCCTTTTGGGCATCCCCGTAATGAAGCTGCTTTTTATTTGGGCTTGGAAGGCCATCAACATTCTCTTTCCCTTTGCTGTAGTTTTGGGACGTATTTTTAACATTCCCAGAGAAAAAATTGAGCAGTCCTTTATCGAGGTTAGCAATAATTTGGTGCTGCAGCACAAGGTGAAGGTGCCGGCCAAGCGCATTTTGATTTTGACACCCCACTGCATCCAGCGGGATACCTGTGTCCATAAAATCACCCGCAATGTGGAAAACTGCCGTCAATGCGGTGGCTGCTGCGTGGGCTCCATGCTGGCCTTGGCCCATAAATACGGCTGCTCCTTTGCAGTGGCCACCGGTGGTACCTTGGCCCGGCAAATGGTGATGCAGGCAAGACCTAAGGCCATCGTGGCTGTGGCTTGCGAGCGGGATTTGACCAGTGGCATTCAGGATGTGTTCCCCCTGCCGGTTTTGGGCGTGCTCAATGAGCGCCCCTTTGGTCCCTGCTTCAATACACGGGTGGATGTCAAGAAATTGGAAGCAGCAATTTTAACCTTTATGGATGACGAGGAAGCTAAGGAGAAGCATGCAGAAGCAAAGCAGCAATCAAGTTAACCCTACAAAAGAAAAGAGAAATGCCAAGCCACAGGTAAAGCAGAGTTCGCCTAAAGCTAGCACTAAACCGAGCAAACAAACTGTTAAGCTGCCGCCCACTGCCAGGGGCGCGGCGTTAGCCGTGCTGGGGCAGGTGCTGGACGAGGGCGCTTATACCAATTTGGCTATCAATAAATACCTGCGCACTCATCCCATGGAGACGCAGGAACGGCGCCTCTTCACGGAGCTGGTCTATGGCACAGTGAAGGCCTTGGGCACCATCGACTGGTACTTGGCTCAATGTGTGACGCGACCTTTGGAGCAGCTGGAGAAAAGTGTCCTAGAGGTGCTCAGACTCAGCGCTTACCAATTGCTGTATATGGAGCGCATTCCCGCTGCCGCGGCCTGCAACGAGGCAGTGAAGCTGACTCGGTGTGTGAGCCATGAAGGCAGCGCGAAGTTCGTCAACGGCGTGCTGCGAGGGCTGCTGCGTAAGCAGCAGGCCGGGGAGCTGACGCTGCCGGACCCTGAACAAGACGATGCAGGCTATTTAGCCTTAAAATATTACCATCCCCGCTGGTTAGTGAAGCGTTGGCTGGGACCTTGGGGTCGGGCCGGTACGGAAGCACTTCTGGCCTTCAACAATACGGCAGCCCCTGTCTGCTTAAGAACTAATACTCTGGTGTTGAGTCGAGAGCAGCTCCTTGAAGCGTTGTCTTCCACCGGGGCCGAGGCGGAAGCCTCCCGCTGGTGTGCGGAGG
>SFRS01000254.1 GCA_004562175.1 bacterium
CCCATCATTTTTGCGCTTTTAGAAAAGCGCCTGCCCATGGAGCGCTTGGTGGCCATGGTGCAAAAGGAAGTGGCCGAGCGCATGGCTGCTCAACCCGGAGGCAAGGATTATGGCGCGTTGTCTGTAGCGATTCAGTACTATACTGAGCCGGAAATTGCCTTTATCGTGCCGCCCACATCCTTTATTCCCGCACCGGCGGTGGATTCCGCTGTAATCGTCTGCAAGCGTCGGGAAAAGCCTCCTGTGGAGGTGTGCGACGAAGCCCTGTTCTTTCGTGTTGTGAAGGCAGCTTTTTCCTTGCGTCGCAAGATGCTCAGCAACTCTTTGAAGAATATGGGCATCAAGGCAGAGCAGGTCGCTAAATGGCTGGAGCTTGCCGGCGTGGACGGCAAGCGTCGCGCTGAGACCTTGAGCTTGGAGGATTTTGCCAAGCTGACTAATAGCTTTAATGAGGCTGTGAAGTAAAATATGTTACAGGAGCTGTACCAAGCTTTGAGTACGGCTCCTTTTATTTCTTATGGGGATAATTAGTAGGCGCTTGCGTATGAAGATATACTAAAGAAAAGTGATTTAGTGCATGGGCTTGCCAAAAAGCTGAAAACATAGTATAGTAAACATATGTTAAGACTTTAGAAAGAAGGTGCAAGATATGCCGTTGGAGCAGATTTTGTTGCTTGCCGTTTTAGGTGTTACTTTAATATTGGCTTTACTCGTTTTCGTGTTGTGGCGCAAGCTGGTGTACATGGAGCAAATGAGGCCTGAGGATGCTGTGCGCAAGGAGCTTGAGCAGCAGCTCCTGCTATTAAAGCAGGACTTGGGAATGACTATTCAAGGGCTGGGCAACAGCAATGTGCAGACCATTGCCCAGCTGAGCCAGCTCTTGAAGGATAATCAAAAAATGGCCATGGAGGCACAACGATTGCAGCTGGAGCAAATGGAAAAAAGCATGCGTACCAAGCAGGAAAACATGCTCTTCATCATTAAGGAGCAGCTGGAGGAAATTCGCGGTACAGTGGATGAAAAGCTGCAGACCACCTTGGAGAAGCGCATTACAGAGTCCTTTAAAACAGTCAGCACCCAGCTGGAGCAGGTGTACAAGGGCTTGGGTGAGATGCAAAGCCTGGCCAATGATGTGGGTGGTTTGAAAAAGATTATGAGCGGTGTGAAAACGCGAGGCAATCTGGGTGAATATCAATTGGCAGGTATCTTGGCAGAAATTTTGGCGCCGGAGCAGTATGATACTAACGTGGCTACTGTGCCTAAGAGCAGCGAGCGGGTGGAGTTTGCTGTGAAGCTGCCCCATGAGGATGGCACTGTGTATCTGCCCATCGACTCCAAGTTTCCTGCTGAAACCTACATGCAGCTACGGGACGCCCAAGAAAGTGGTGACCGTAAGGCTGTGGAGGCTGCCTATAAAAATTTGGAGACCGTCATCAAAAGTGAGGCCAAGGACATTCGCACGAAGTATGTGGCCGTGCCCTATACCACCAATTTCGCCATTATGTTCCTGCCCGCAGAGGGGCTTTATGCAGAGGTTGTGAGCCGTGGTATGGTGGAAACGCTACAGCGGGAGTACCAAGTGAATGTGGCGGGGCCTAGCACCATGGCAGCCATTTTGAATAGCTTGCAAATGGGCTTCAAAACCTTAGCTATCCAGCAAAAGTCCAATTATGCTTGGGAGGTTTTGGGGGCAGTAAAAACAGAATTTGAAAAATTTGGTGAGGGACTGAAAAAGATGCAGTCACATCTGGATATGACGAGCAAGGATTTGGATGCTTTGATTACGACGCGCTCTAACCAAATGCAACGCAAGCTGCGGGAGGTGGAACGCTTGGATGACTTAAAGGCGGCCCAGCTTTTAGAGCTTGCAGATAAGAATATTAACAGGAAATAGGCATAAAATTTTATGGGTCAGCTTTTTGCAGAGCTGGCCCTAAATTTTTTGACAAAAAATAATAGTTAGTCATTGACAACTGCGCTAAAAAAGAGTATAGTGTTCTTGAACAGGAACAATATGAGAAGAGCTGAATGAGGGACTATGAATCTTATTGAAGGACTAACTAATTTTAACTTAACCAAGCAGGAAGCAACGCTCTACGTGCTGCTCTTAAAAGCAGGCCAATTGACCGGCTACGAAGCAGCCAAGCAAACAGGTATCTCCCGCTCCAATACCTACACTGCGCTAGCAGGACTGGTGGAAAAGGGAGCGGCCTATGTGCTAGAGGAGGGCAAGGTAACCCGCTATACTCCGGTG
>SFRS01000255.1 GCA_004562175.1 bacterium
ATTGGCTCCCGCAGAACATAATAAGCTCAACAAGGCTTTGGACCAATACAACAAAATTCTGCTGCAGCTCCAAAGAGTCGGTGCAGAAATAAAACAAGATAAATAAGCAAAAGGAGATTATGGAAATGGCAAATGTGAATATTAATACTAAATGCGTACAGGGTGGTTACCATCCGGGCAACGGCGAGCCCCGGCAAATCCCTATTATTCAATCCACTACCTTCAAATATGACACCAGCGAGGATATGGGCAAGCTTTTCGATTTGGAGGCTACGGGCTATTTTTACTCTCGCTTAGCCAATCCCACCTGCGACTTTGTGGCCGCTAAAATCGCGGAGCTGGAGGGCGGTGCCGCCGCCATGCTGACCTCCTCCGGGCAGGCCGCCAACTTCTTTGCTCTTTTCAATATTTGCGAAGCGGGCAGCCACATTGTGGCTTCCTCCTCCATTTACGGTGGCACCTTTAACCTGATTGCTGTGACCATGGCGAAAATGGGTGTTACGGCCACCTTTGTTTCTCCCGATGCCTCTGACGAGGAGCTGGACGCAGCCTTCCAAGAGAACACCCGCGCTGTGTTTGGCGAAACCATTGCCAACCCGGCCTTAACCGTGCTGGATATTGAAAAATTTGCCAAGGCAGCTCATCGCCATGGCGTCCCCCTCATCGTGGACAACACCTTCCCCACTCCCATCAACTGTCGTCCTATTGAGTGGGGCGCAGACATTGTTACCCATTCCACCACCAAATACATGGATGGTCATGGAGCCTGTGTGGGTGGCGCAGTAGTGGACAGTGGCAAATTTGACTGGCTGGCCCATGCTGACAAATTTCCCGGACTATGCCAACCGGATGAATCTTATCACGGCATTACCTATGCCGAAAAATTTGGACAAGCCGGCGCTTTTATTACCAAGGCTACAGCTCAACTGATGCGCGACTTTGGCTGTGTCCAATCCCCCCAAAGTGCCTTCATTTTGAATTTGGGCTTAGAATCACTCCATGTGCGCATGGCGCGTCACGTGGAAAATGGACAGGCTGTAGCTGAATTCTTGGAACAACAGCCCCAGGTAGACTATGTAAGCTATCCCGGCCTGGCCTCTAATAAGTATCATGCTTTAGCAGAAAAATATCTGGGCAATGGTGGCTGCGGTGTTGTTTCCTTCAATTTGAAGGGTGGACGTAAAGCAGCGGAAGCCTTCATGAAGCGCTTGAAAATCGCTGCCATTGAAACCCATGTGGCCGATGCGCGCACCTGCTGCTTAAATCCTGCCACTAGCACCCATCGCCAAATGACCGACGAGCAGCTTGCTACCTGTGGTATTCCTGCTGGCTTGGTCCGTATTTCCTGCGGCTTAGAGGACAAGGCAGATTTAATTGCTGACTTGGCGCAAGCGCTGGCAGCCATCGAATAATATAATTACGTTTATGAGCTTTTAGTACTGCTAAAATATAAAAGTGTCAATCTGCATCTGTAAAACAGAGAAGATTGACGCTTTTTGTTTTTTATTTAGAGAGGAACTGCTTATCCTCTAATCTGTCCATTGCCACAAATCAAATATTTGGTGCTAGTCAGCTCCGGCAGGGCCATGGGTCCGCGAGCATGGAGCTTTTGGGTGCTGATGCCAATTTCCGCACCAAAGCCAAATTCGTTGCCGTCAGTAAAGCGAGTGGAAGCATTCACATACACCGCTGCCGCATCCACAGTTCAAGGCTGCTACCGTCAAAATGCTCAAGGATACAACTGCCAGTTTATTCAATAAGGATTTTTTCAACATCATAATCGCTCCATTCTTTTTATAAATCATTTTTCTTTTCCGCAAGACCAACCTTATCCAATGCTCTCTTGGCAAGCGTGATGGATTTTTTCTTTTCCATGCCACGACCGTAAATCAGTCCCTCAGTAACATTTTCCAAAGCATCTTTATTGTTAAATAAATCGTAGTTTTGGAAAACGAAGGCTGTTTTCTGTGTTGTGTATTATTGCACTACCTTTTCCTTTTTTGTCAACACTTTTTGCAAAAAAAGTCCAAAATGTTTCTGGAGTTTCTTTACCAATGAAAAATCGGTGATTTCTGTAAACCAACTTACAGTTTTCCGCAAAACCTCCTCAACCAACAAGCTGCGTGTTATGGAAAAATTCGACGATGCTGATGTGCTAACCTACCAAATTATTGGCGAAAAAGTGCCGGCTGCACGCTTTGTGTACGTTTTTGTGCTCAATGGCTACAAGCCTCTGCTGAATGATT
>SFRS01000256.1 GCA_004562175.1 bacterium
AATACTTTTAGCCAATTTCGTCAAAAGCTTTTTCCTTATGCTTGGCAGCAGCCAGCCTTCTCTGCTAGCTATAATGAGTAATATTATCTACATAGATTATAATTATACAAAAGCAAAGAAATAACCGCGAGTAAAACATGCCTCGCGGTTATAATTTAAGCACGAAAAATTTCTTGCAAAATTACTCGTTTTTCGGTCCCAAGCCATACTTTTTCAGGTAACGATACAAAGTTACACGGCTGACATCCAGCATACTAGCCAGCTTGGAGATATTGCCACCAGCGGATTTCCAAGCAGCGATAAAGGCTTCCTTGTCGTACTTCCAAGAGCGCTCCAAGGTTTTATCACCGGGCAGCTTGATATTTTCCGCTTCGATGATGCTGCCGGGGGTATGGAAGAAGGCCTGCTCAATCACGCCCTGCAGCTGTTTGATGTTGCCGGGCCAGCTGCAATTCAACAGCAAGGAAACAGCCTCGGGGGACAAGCGTTTTTGGGGCAGATTGTGCTGCGCACTCATCTCCACCAGAATATGACCCGCAATAACCTCGATATCCTTCACGCGTTCGCGCAGGGGCGGCACGCGCATGGTAGTATCCAAAACAAGCTCGTATAGCTTGCGACTGAAGAGTCCCTTATCAGCCAAACGCTTCAAATTGGAGTCACAGGCGGCGATAACCCGCACATCAAACTGTCTGGGCTTGCCACCCTTCTTCAAAGGCGGCAGGCCATGGGTCAAAGCCTCAGCCAGCTCATCGCCCATTTCCAAAGGTAGCTTTTCTACCTCATCCAAGAACAAGGTGCCGCCGATAGCCAGCTCCAGCTTGCCTGCGGCCTGTTGTTCACCCTCATTAGTGCCGAAAAACTCGTTTTCCAGCTCCTTCAAGGAAGCGTTGCGACACTTCACAGCAATCAGGGGCGCTGCTGCACGGGGGCTGGCTTGATGGATACCATGGGCCAAACGCTGCTTGCCGGTACCGGGCTCGCCTTGGAGCAAAATGTTGTGGTCTGTGCGAGCCACACGGCTAGCCTTGTGCTGTAAAGCCAAAAATTCACTGGTCTCGCCCACCATGCTATACAGGCTATAACGGCTGCTGTAGCCCGTGGCATGGGCAATAGTGGTCTTCAAATCCTCGATGGACATGGACAGCACCAAAGCACTTTCTACCTCGCTGCCCACCTTGATGGGCATAACAGTGGTAATATCCTCGTAGGTTCTATCCTGGGTAATCCAGGTGATTTCCCGGCGCTGAGTAGGAACACCCTTCAGTGCCTTCTTGATGGGAATATGCTCGTAGTTCAAGAAAACATCCTGCAAACGCTCGTGGTTGTCCAAGCGCTTGCGGCCATTCTCATTGCAATATTTCACTGTGCCATCCTTGCCCAGCCAATACACGGTCACGGGCAGCTGGTCCATCATGATGCGATTAATGGTCCAGGATTCCAGCATGGCCATGTGCTGCTCGATGGAATACTTCATGGTCAAAAGCAGGCTCAGCAGCAAATCATAGGGTAAATCGTTCTGATCCAGGGAGAAGAAGGAGATGATGTAGCGAATCTTGCCATTGATGCAAATGGGTGCACTGCAGGCGTCACCGCTATGGCTATCCTTAATCCACATTTCCGGTCCGAACATCAAAAACGGCACATTATGCTCACGGGCCACGCTGATGCTGGAGGTTCCCACATCCTCCTCCAGCACACGCATGCCTTGGATATCCTCGATAATGCGTTGGAAAAAGGGCATGGCATAATTCTTGATAACGTAACCATTTTCATCGATGAGCAGCATGCTCAAATTATGAATATTAAAATGCTGCTTGCTTTGCTCATAAAGGCCATCCACATACTTTACGATGAACTCGTGGGTCCTTTGGTGCTCAGCAATCTCCTCACGGCTCAGCTTATTGATTTTGGGCATGGTTTCGTGGGGCAAATTCAGTGCACGGCAGCGCAGCCAGCTTTCGGCTACCCACGGATGCACGTTGGGATCCACGATGCCCTCTTCCATAAACTTCTTGTAGTAAGAAGCTAGCTTTTCTTTGTTACGTCTTTCACGAATCATGAACAAACCCTCCCCTGCTGCCAGCGGCAGCAACCTCTCTCATTTATCCTTTGGCGTAACCCTTCGTTACCCATAAACTTTATGCTAATACGCTTTTCCCTCGCGCTTTGCTAGGAGAAAGCTCAATACTCAGTGTTATTATATACATCCCAGGACTTCAGCTTACTCAAGGCTTGCACGCTGTGGTTACTGCGGAACAAACAATGCTTATCGGCAGGCAAATCGATGTGCTCCAGCATCAAATGTAGCTCCTGCATGAGACCAGCCGGGGACAGAGGATTGAACTGTCCTGCCTCGAATTGGTCCAAAAGCTCGCTGCCACGATAAAGCATCAGGCATAGAGCGCTCAAATGGGTGGGCTGAATGATGTTGATGGCCTTGGCAGTTGCCAAAGCATGGCGAGCACTGCCCTCCACCCCGGCTAAGCCTAAAATCACC
>SFRS01000257.1 GCA_004562175.1 bacterium
TATCTTCCCCCCACCTTTTCTTGTTTATTCCGAACTTTTACACTCTCAATTATAGTTGCACAGCACTTTTTCGTCAAGTAGTGGAGCCAAAAGTAATAATGACATGTCATAAGTGCCAACTATAATTATTTTTGAGAGGAGGCGGTGCGGATGATCGCAGAGAAAATCAAAAGGCTGCGGGAGGCAAGAGGCTGGAGCCAAGCAGAGCTTGCCCGGCGGCTTGGCGTGACAAGAAACGGTGTGAACTCTTGGGAGCAGGGCCTCTCAATGCCGTCCCCTGCGTGCCTGGTGGAGCTGGCCAGGGTGTTCTCTGTATCCACGGACTACCTGCTGGGCATTGAAAACCTGGACAGCGTGAATGTGACCGGCTTGAGTGACAGAGAGATTGCCCTGTTGACTGAAATGGCGGACATGCTGAGAAATAAAGGCGAAAAATGAAATGAGCAGCCCATTTTTTCCAAGGGCTGCTCAATTTTTTTCTTGACAACTATACACCTTTTGGTGTATAGTAAAGACAGAAACCAACAGGAGGTGCCGCTTTATGGACCAGATGAAAACCAGCAAGCTCCAGCTCACCCGTCTTGCAAGTGGTCTGTCACAATCCCAACTGGCCACCGCCGCCAACATCAACACCAGGATGCTCCAATATTACGAACAGGGAGCCAAGGACTTGAGCGGCGCAAGGCTGGCCACGCTGCTGAAAATATGCACAGCCCTCCACTGCAAGCTGGAGGACATCCTGCCGGACAGTGAAACCACTGACCTGCTGGAGCAATACAAAGCAATGATGTGACACACATGGCAAAGCGGGGTGGCAGCACCCCGCTTTTCTATTTCAAGGAGGCACCGACATGAACCACAAAGGATTTCATCATCTGACCTGGAATGACCGGCTAACGCTGGAAAAGATGCTCAAAGCAAAATGCACCAAGGCCGCTATTGCTGAGGCCCTTGGCGTGTGCATCAAAACCGTCTACAATGAAATCAACCGGGGCCTCTGCGTTCAGCAAACCAGTGACTACACCTTTGAGGAGCGCTATTGCCCGGATGTTGCTGAGAGGAAATATAGAGAGCATCTGAAAGACAAAGGGCCGGACCTCAAGATTGGCCATGACTACGCCTTTGTGGAGTTTGTGGAGCGCAAGATCATTGATGAGCAGTTTTCTCCTGGGGCCGTTCTGGCCGTCATCCGGGAGGGCCAGCAGTTTGACACAAACATTTGTGAAAGCACCCTTTACAACTACATTTACCGTGGGGATGTGTTCCTGGAGCTCACGCCGGAGCACCTACACGAAAAAGGCCGCCGCCGTTATGAGCAGGGCTGGCAGAAACGGGCCGCAAAGCCGCCCCGTGGGGAGAGCATCGAACACCGCCCGGCAGAAATAAAAGAGCGCAACACCTTTGGCCATTGGGAGCTTGACAGCGTGATGGGCACTGTGGGCTCCAACCGGGCCTTGCTGGTCCTCACAGAACGGCTCACCAGAGCTGGCATCATCTTGGCTGTACCAGATCACACATCCGCCAGCGTGGTCCGTGCTCTCAATGGTCTGGAGCGCCGCTTTGGCAAAAACTTTTACCGCATTTTTAAGAGCATCACCGTGGACAACGGCTGTGAGTTTTCAGATTTTGAGGGGATGGAGAAGTCCTGCCGCAGAAAAGGAAAGCGCACCCGTGTTTACTACTGCCACCCATACGCACCACATGAGCGTGGGAGCAATGAAAACATGAATAGAATAATCCGGCGGTTTTTTCCCAAGGGCACCAATTTTGATGAGGTGGCTATCTCAGACATCCGCAAAGCAGAGCGGTGGATAAACAGTTATCCCCGCAAGGTGCTTGGGTGGAAAAGCTCAGAGGCTTTGATGCGGGAGTACCTGGCCGCCTAAAACCGCATACGCATCTCCAACCAGCCGGGGCGGCTCTATGCCCTCCGGCGGCTTTTGCATTGCTATCTGCCGCAAAATTGGATAAAACAAGAGCCGCTGGACCTGTCCAGCGGCTCAATTTTGCCTTGTTCAAAAAATTTTTTCAAGTTTTTTGCAATTTATTCTTGACATTTTGCAGGGAAAACGTTGTGTTTTCCCTTTTTTTCGTGTAAAATAAAGTATTAGAGTAATTTTCAATGATAATCCTTTATAGAAATGAGGAATTTGAATATGTATCATGCAGAAACCATCGACGTTGCCATCATCGGCGGCGGTCATGCCGGCTGTGAAGCGGCCCTTGCGGCGGCCCGCCT
>SFRS01000258.1 GCA_004562175.1 bacterium
AAGTATATAATTGTTCTCTCTGATAGAACCAAGGAGCACGCCTTGAATGTATCCTTGAGTAATGCTTTAAATTTGGCCCAAAGTGCCAATAAGGCCAAGAGTAATTTCCTGGCTAATATGAGCCATGATATTCGCACGCCTATGAATGCCATTGTGGGCTTTGCGGGACTCTTGGCCGACTCGGCCCAAAACCCGGAGAAGGTGCTGGACTACGCTCACAAGATTACCTATTCCAGTAAGCATCTCTTGAGCCTCATCAATGATATTTTGGATATGAGCAAGATTGAAAGCGGCGAGACGGCCTTGAAGCTGTCTGATTTCTCCTTGCAGGAGCTGGAGGAGGAGCTGCAGGGGATTATCGGACCTCAGGCGCGCAACAAGCACCAGGAATTCAAGGTGGAATACAAGGGACAACTGCCGGCCATGGTTCGCAGTGACAAGATGCGCATCAACCAGATTTTGCTGAATCTCTTGAGTAATGCGGTGAAATATACGCCTAACGGGGGCCATGTGCGCCTCGTGCTGGAGGGGCAGTCCGGTCACAGACAGGGCTTTAGCTATGTGCGTTTTGTGGTGCAGGATGATGGCTACGGCATGAGCGAGGAATTCCAAGAGCAGCTGTTCAAGCCCTTCACCCGTGAATATAACGAGGAAACTAGGGATATCCAGGGCACTGGTATCGGCATGGCTATTGTAAAAAATATAGTGGAGCTGTTAGGTGGCAACATCACCGTGGTAAGCAGCAAGGGTAGGGGCACCACCTTTACGGTGAATTTGGAGCTGGCCGTGGTGGCTAGTGCCAAGGCCCTAGGTGCGGCAAAGGCGGAGGAAGCCAAGTCCGCTATTTCCCTGCATGGCCTGAAGGTTTTGGCTGCGGAGGATAATACCATCAACGCAGAAATCTTGGAGCTACTTCTCATGAAGGAGGGAGCCAGCGTGGAGATTTGCGAAAATGGCCTCTTGGTGGCCCAACGCTTTATGAACTCTGCGGCTCATGAATTCGATATCATCTTCATGGACGTGCAGATGCCTGTTTTGGATGGCTATGGTGCTACCAAGCTCATTCGCTCTAGCGACCATCCCCAAGCCAAAACCATACCCATTGTGGCCATGACGGCCAATGCCTTTGCCGAGGATGCTCACAAGGCCTTGGCCTCCGGCATGGACGCGCACACTAGTAAGCCCGTGGATATGCAAAAGCTGAAGCAGGTGGTAGCCGAGCTGCTGCCCAAGCTGCGCCAAAAATAAAGCTTTATCTATGCAACAAAGCACACTTTACTTTGCTTTCACCGTAACTGACGGTTGAATGATATTTTATATTATAATTTTTTTGATGAATTTGAGGAGGAAAGCATGAAAAAAACTTTATTAGGGGCACTGGCTTTGAGTTTAGGAATCACAGCCTCTGCCCTTGCAGCCGCAAACCCTTTTAGTGATGTCCCGGCGGGGCATTGGGCTTACGACAGCATTGCCAAGCTGGCAGCAGCTGGCGTTGTGGAAGGCTATGGGGATACAACCTTCGGCGGCGACAAGCTGATGACGCGCTACGAGATGGCCCAAATCGTGGCTAGAGCCATGGCCAAGGGCGCCAAGGTGGACAAGCTGGCGGCAGAATTTGCCGTCGAGCTGGACAACCTGGGCGTGCGGGTGGCCAATTTGGAGAAGAAGAGCGACAATATTCGCTTTTGGGGTCAGATGCGTCCCCGCTATGAATTCTCCCACCTGAGTGGTGAAAAAAAGGACCACAGGGATGCTGCCAGTGCCCGTACCCGTATTTGGGGCGAGGGGAAGATTAATGACACCTGGACCTATAATTTGATGCTGCAAAATGAGCAAATCATCACCAACGAGACAGGTGAAGAAAACGTGGACTTCAAGCGTGCCTTTGTGCAAGGTCGCTTGGGTGGCATGACTGTCCGTGCCGGTCGTTGGGGCGAGGATATCTCTCCCATGGTTATTGATACCCATCTAGAGGGCGTGAAGCTGACCTATGGCAGCGATAAGCTGAACTTCACCAGTATGTTTACCAAGGCCGCAGGCCCGCACAGCACATTGACTAGCAGTGGTCGCCTTAATATTTTCAGCGTAGCAGGTAATTATGACAGAAGCAATTTCTTTGTGACCTATTATAATACCAATAATGCTGCTGTGGTGGCTGTGGATGATGGTAACGGTTGGTTTGATTGGGATAGGTCCGAGCCCGGCGACAAGGATATCTTTAACGTGGGCGTGGGCTACA
>SFRS01000259.1 GCA_004562175.1 bacterium
ATTGCAGCTGCAGCACTTCCAAGCTGGCCTCCGCTGCCAAATCAGCACCCACATCGTTCAAATGCAGGAACTCCTGGCCCAAAAGCTGCACCTGCACCAGCTTCACCTTGGCATTTTTCGCAGCGGCAATCTTGGTCTGCACGGCTGCCATACCTTTGGCAGAAGCGGTGGAAATATAGGTCATGAAGACAGTGAGCTCGCTGCCGGGCTTGGCCTCAATCTCCAAGCGATTATAGCATTCTTGACCATCTGCGTAGCGCAATGTCACAGCCGCTGTGCTCTTGCCTGCATCAGCCACTAAATGGATGCGCTTGCCCTCGCCCAGCTGTGCCATTTCGACGCCCATACCCGTGGGCATGGCGGCGAAATCTAGGCCGCTGACGGGACAAGTGGCCATTTGCTCGCAGCCACAGCAGTTTTTGCCGGGGATGCGAGTCATTTGTTGTTTATTCAAGCAGACGCTGCCCTGCAGAGCCACCCTGGGCTCGCACTCATCCTTGGGCACCGCCACAGCCACATGACTTTCGTTCATGCGCAGACGATTCCAGGTGGGCGCAGGCAGCTGGTTAACGATCATTTCAATATTATCCATTTTTTATCTCCTTAACCTATACTACCTTGCATTTCTAAGCGAATTAAATTATTCATCTCAACGGCATATTCCAAGGGCAGTTCCTTAGAAACATTATCCGCAAAGCCACTAACAATCATGGCTCTAGCCTCTTCCTCGCTGATGCCACGGCTCATAAGATAGAACACGGCATCATCGCTAATGCGACCAATCTTAGCCTCATGGCCGATATCCGCGTCTGCTGTGCGCACATCGATAGCCGGAATGGTGTCGGAGCGGGAAATATTATCCAGCATCAAGCTTTGACAGGAGACGGAGCTCTTGGCATGCTTAGCCTTATTGGTTACCACCACGCTGCTGCGGAAGGTGCTGATGCCGCCACTCTTAGAAATAGAGCGAGTATTCACAAGACTGGTTGTGTAAGGCGCATTGTGCACCACCTTGCAGCCCGTGTCCAGATTTTGGCCATGGCCTGCAAAGGTGACACCGGTGAACTCACTGTGAGCTCCCTCGCCATTTAATACGCTCATGGGGTACAAATAGGAAACGTGGGAGCCAAAGGAGCCGGATACCCATTCAATGGTACCGCCCTCAGCCACCAGGGCACGCTTAGTATTCAGATTATACATATTCTTGGACCAGTTTTCGATGGTGCTATAGCGCAGCTTAGCGTTCTTGGCAATGAAAAGCTCCACGCAGCCCGCATGCAAATTGGCCACATTATATTTAGGCGCACTGCAGCCTTCGATGAAGTGCAAATCTGCACCCTCGTCCACAATAATCAGGGTGTGCTCAAATTGGCCCGCACCCTTAGCATTCAAGCGGAAGTAGGATTGCAAAGGAATCTCCACCTTCACTCCCTTGGGCACGTACACAAAGGAGCCACCGGACCAAACTGCGCCATGGAGCGCTGCAAATTTGTGGTCCGTGGGCGGAACCAGCTTCATGAAGTGCTCCTTCACCATGTCCGCATAGGGGCCGTTCAGAGCACTTTCCATATCGGTATATACAACGCCCTGCTCTTCGACTTCCTTGCGCACATTGTGGTACACAAGCTCGCTGTCATATTGAGCACCCACGCCTGCAAGGCTGGTTTGCTCCGCCTGGGGAATGCCCAAGCGTTCGAAGGTATCCTTGATATCGTCGGGTACATCCTCCCATTTCTCCTGCATTTTGGTGTTGGGGCGTACATAGGTAACAATGTTATCCATGTTGAGGCCCTCAATCGAAGGACCCCATTGCACCATGGGAGTATTGTTATAAATTTCTAGGGACCTGAGGCGGAACTCACGCATCCATTCAGGGTCATGCTTCTCCCGAGAAATTTGCTCTACAATGTCGCTGGTGAGGCCTTCTTCAATGCGATAGGCATCCTTGTCCTCGTTGCGAAAGTCATAGAGACTTCTGTCTATATCTTCAACATAGGTTTTTTCTTCCATAGTTCACTCCAAAAGGTCGCTTATTTTTGCAGGAATTGCTCAAAGCCGTGCTTGCTGATTTCCTCCACCAGCTCGGGACCGGCGTTCTTGATGATGCTGCCGTTGGCTAAAATATGGGTTTTGTCCACATGCAGCGCTTCCAAAATCTTGGTATTATGGGTAATGATCAACAGGGCACCGTTGCGATGCTCTTGGAAGGTTTTGATGCCTTGGGAAAATCTCCGCCTTTTTCTTTTCGCCGCCGCTAAAGCCGGTGTTCAAATCGCGCTCAGCATATTTATTATCCATTTGTAATAAAGCCATGGCTTGGCGCAGCTCCTTGCGGAAGTCCCACGCTTTAATGCGCACGCCGCGCTGCTGCTCTAAGGCAGTCTTTAAAAAGCTGCTCAGGCTGATGCCGGGCACCTCCAGCGGATTTTGGAAGGACAGGAACATGCCTGCTTTAGCACGCTTATCCACGGATAATTTGGTGATATCCTCGCCGTTAAAAACAATGCTACCCTCAGTAACAGTATATTTAGGGTTACCCATGAGCGCATAGCCCAGAGTGGATTTGCCGGCGCCGTTGGGGCCCATGAGCACATGAGTTTCGCCGGGTTTAATATCGAGATTGATGCTATGAAGGATTTGCTTGTCCTCTACATTGACCTGCAAATTCCGCACCTGTAACAATTCTTCAGCCATAT
>SFRS01000008.1 GCA_004562175.1 bacterium
TCTGGTGGAGATAAGCGGGATCGAACCGCTGTTTTTTGTTTGTCTGAAGGGGCTCATAAAGAAAGCACCATAACCTAAGTTATGGTGCGTAGCTTTCTTCTGGTGGAGATAAGGAGGCTCGAACTCCTGACCTCTTGAATGCCATTCAAGCGCTCTCCCAGCTGAGCTATACCCCCAAAAGACAAATATAATGTTACAGGAAAATGATGCTTTTGTCAAGAAAAAATTATAGCTAAGCTCACATTTTTCCCCCGCTCCAGCTCCGCTGTCGCTCCGGTGGCGCCGGATACGCCCGGCGGCTGGTGGCGAGCCCCTGCCGCACCAAGCCTTCTGCCGCAGCCACAGCTGCCACGGCAGCGTCGATGACGGGCACGCCCAGCCGCCTCTCCAAAGGCTTCGCCAAGCCCAAAAAGGACAAGCAGCCCAAAATGAGCACCTGCACACCGCCTTCTTCCAAAAGCTTGGCGCCAGCCTCCGCCAGCAGCTCCACGGCTCGCTCCCGCTCGCCCCAAGGGTCCACCGCCTCGCCCAAGCCGCCGATGGCGGCGATGCGAGCCGGGTTCACCCCGCACTGCTCCACGAAAAGGCGCTTTTCCGGCGTGCGCAGGGCGCTGGCCAGCAGCAGCCCCGCCTGGCGCCCCACCAGGGGCGCCACAAGGCAGGCTGCCTGCCCCGCGCCCACCACGGGGATGGAGAGCAGTTCACGACAAGCGTCCAGCGCCGGGTCGCTAAAGCAATAAATAACCACCGCGTCATAGCCCTCCCTTTGCGCTCGCAGAGCCATGGTGATGATTTCCGGCGCTGCCAGCGCCACATCAAGAGCAGAATCAATTTCGATTTTATTTTGCGTCAGGCACTCCATGGTGAGCTCCACATCGGGCCCCACATGCGCGCTGAGCAGCCGGCACCGCGTGGCCAGCTGCTCAGGAGTAACCCCATAATCAGGATTAATAATAAATATCTTCATCTTTTACACCAAAATAGAAGCCAAGAATTTCTTTGCTCTGTCGGTTTTGGGGTGGTTGAAAACCTCATCCGGGGTGCCGCTTTCAATCAAATAGCCCCCGTCCATGAAGTACACCGTATCGGAAACGTCCTTGGCAAAGCCCATTTCGTGGGTGACCAACACCATGGTGATACCCGTGTTGGCCAGCTGCTTGATAACATCCAGCACCTCCTTGACCATTTCCGGGTCCAGAGCGCTGGTGGGCTCGTCTAAGAGCAAAACCTTGGGCTCCATGCACAGAGCACGGGCAATGGCCACACGCTGCTTTTGGCCGCCGCTCAAGCGGCTGGGATATTCGTTGGCCTTGTCGCTCAAATTGACCTTGGCCAAGAGCTTCATAGCCTTTTCCGTAGCCTCGGCCTTGGACAGCTTGTTCACCACTCTGGGTGCATAGGTCATGTTTTCCAGCACCGTCATATTGGCAAAAAGGTTAAAATGCTGGAAGACCATGCAGGCGTTCTTACGAATGTCCTCAATACGCACCTTCTCGTTGACAATATCCTGTCCCTCGAAGATGATGGCGCCCCCAGTGGGCTGCTCCAAAAGGTTGATGCAGCGCAGCAGGGTGGATTTGCCACTGCCGGAGGAGCCGATGATGGTCACGACCTCGCCCTTATGGATGGTGAGGGAAACGTCCTTTAAGACCTCCAAATCACCAAAGCTTTTTGACAGGTGTTTAATCTCAATCACTGACGCGCACCTTCTTTTCTAACAAAGAGCCCAAAAAGTTCAGGGCCATAACCAAAACATAATAAACAGCAGCTGCCACGATGAAGGCCTCGAAGGCTCTGAAGGTTTTCGCCTGGATCAAATCCGCCCAGCGCAGGGTGTCGGCCACGCCGATGACGGAAACAAGGCTGGAGTCCTTCAAAAGCATGATGCTTTCGTTGACCAAGGAGGGCAGCGCATTTTTAATAGCTTGGGGCAGAATGATGTCCAAAAGGAAGCGATGCTTGGGCACACCAAGGCTCATAGCACCCTCCCATTGTCCCTTGTCCACCGCCAAAATGCCGCCGCGCAGTGCTTCGGAAATATAAGCCGCGGAGTTGAGACCGAAGGACAGCACGCCGGCCTCCAAAGCGCTGATGGTATAGCTGGTCAGCTGGGGCGTGGCGAAATAAATCAGCATCAGCTGCACCAAAAGCGGGGTGCCGCGAAAGACTGATATATAGGCCTTGGCCAAAAAGGACAGGATTTTACTTTTGGACAGAGTAATCAGAGCCAGAATAAAGCCGCCCAAAAAGCCCATGATGGTGGAAAAGAAGGTGAACTTCAGCGTGATCCACACCGCGGAGGCCAAAAGCGGGAAATAGGGCTCCAATACGGAAAAATCTAACATGTATACCGCTCCTTACAGCTTGGCAATTTCCAAGTCCTTGATAGCAGCTTCGTATTGCTTGGTTGCTTCTTCACCCAAGTGCTTCACGAGGATTTTGTGCAGCTCGCCATTGGTGCGCATTTCCTTCAGCAGTGCGTTGACCTTTTCGGTGTCCTTGGAGTTCTTGGGCAGGGCGATAGCAAAGGTGTCGTCCTTCACTACAGCGCCTTGCAGCACGTGCAGCTCAATATCAGCATTTTGCTTTACGAAAACAGCAGCTTGGGAGGAGTCGAAGAGACCGGCAGCCAAACGACCATTTTTGATGTCCTGCACTACCAGCGGAGTGGTATCCAGCTCTACAACCTCGATGCCACCGGCAGCCTTCAGCTCTTTAGCATAGGTGGTGCCCATGGAAGCGCCGGCCTTTTTGCCCTTCAGCTTGGCCATGGAGTCAATGTTGGCACCCTTTTTGCAAATCAATGCCTTCATGGGGAAGTAGTAGGGCTTGGAGAAGTCCACTACCTTCATACGCTCGTCGGTGGGAGAAATGGCAGAAATAATCACGTCAGCGCGACCGCTTTGCAGGGTCGGTACCAGGGACGCAAATTTCATGTCGGTGAATTCGATTTTTTTGTTCATTTTTTTGGCCAGATATTCAGCGATATCGATGTCCACACCTTGGTATTCCTTGGTGCCTTCCTTGACGGATTCAAAGGGAGGGAAGGTGGAGTTGATGGCTACAACCCATTTGTCACCCTTGGCATCAGCCTTGGGAGCTTCCTTCTTTTCACCGCCGCAGCCCACTAACATCATAGCCAGCATGGCCGTTGCCAATAATGCAAATAATTTTTTCATGTTTCATACCCCTCTTCATATTTAATATTTTACTCCTATATTATACCCTTTTTGGGCTAATACATGCTTTGCTACGGCCTCATCCGTGGTAATCCAAGCGTTGATGTCCTTGGCGTGGTGCAAAAAGTCACGCAGGGCACGCACATACCCGGGGCGGCCAATAAATTGCGGATGCATGACGAAGTTCAGCATGCGTCCTTCCTCAGCCAAAGCGTCGATTTCGTCCTGCCAAATCTGCACCATTTCCCTGCCGCTGCGCAAATAATAATGCTCGGGGTGCTGCAGGGTGTACATATCATAGGAGGTGTCATCCACCACCCCGTCCTTGGGCAGCTCCACAATGGGGATTTCCTTGCCAGCTATATCCAGCAGGAAGGGACCGTCATTGTTGCGCCAGTTGGAGGAATAGATGATGCCCCGGTCCAGCCACAGCTGCTTGTGGAAGTCGTGGATGATGCCGTCGGGCATGCGCACGCCCACAGGACGCTTGCCGGTGAGCTTACGAAAAATCGCGTCCACCTTGTCCATGAGAGCGCTTTCCTCGGCATAGGTGTCCATGACCTCGTGCATGTAGCCATGGTAGCCGATTTCGTGGCCCTGCTCAGCAATATATTGGATAATTTCCGGATGGATTTCCGCCGTGTAGGCGGTGGTGAAGAAGGTGGCACGGAGACCTTCCTCCTCCAGCATGTTCAAAATGCGGGGCAGCGCCTGCTTGGTGGCATATAGGCCACGGGACATGTGCACCAGATGGCGGGCGTTGATGGCGTTGCGAGTGAGCCACAAGGTCTCCGCATCAATATCAAAGGACAGGCACAGAGCCATGCTCTTGCCTTGGGGCCAGTGCCAATTCATCAGCGTGCACCCCCTTGTGAGGCGTAAAAGTCCTTGACATAGGCCGCCACCTCGCGACAGGTGGCCAGCCAAGCACCCTGCTCACGCATGTACTGGATGAAGCGCTCCAGCATGCGCACGCGACTGGCCCGGCCAATGAGCTGGGGATGGAGCTTCAAAACGAAGACCTTGTCCCCCTCCTCAGCAAGCTCGTCAAAATTATCACGCCAAATATCATAAACATAGCCCACAGGATAGCTGCAGGTAATGGTCGCCTCGTCGGCATAGGAAAAATAAAAGAAGGAAAAATCGTCCAAGCTGGGCTCCGTGGGCAGCTCCACGATGCCTGTGTTCTCGTGGATATAGGCCCAATCGCAGTCCTTCAGAGTGGAGTTATAAAGATATCCACGCTCTGCCATGAGCTCCAAGGCACAGCTTGGCAATACATCCAGCGGACCGCGATAGCCCACGGGCTTGGTGCCGGAAATTTGCGCCAGCAAAGCCTCGCTGCGCTCCATGTTGGCCGCTTCCACCGCCGCAGGCGTGTCCACGTCAGCCTCATGCTCGTACCCATGGTAGGCCAGCTCGTGCCCGGCAGCAGCGATTTGCGCCACCTTGTCAGGGTACAGCTCCACCATTTTCCCCGGTACGAAAAAGGTCGTTTGTAAATTTTGGCGCTGCAGCATGTCCAAGCAACGCTGTAAACCTTCGTCGGGACCATATTGTCCGCGACTGGTATCAGAAAAACCAATGCTACGCTTGCCAATGACGGACTTGCGCAACAGCTCCCCATCAAAATCAAAGGTCACCATGACAGCTATGCGCTTTCCTGACGGCCATTTGATGCCGTCTCCGTTTTTCCAGCTCATCTGCTAACCTCTCTCCCTCACATAGCTTTAATATGATTAGCTCTAATTATACCAAAAATGCCGCCATAATTAAAGAGCTTCTGCATAAAAACAACCTCTGCAAGGGTAATTTGCAGAGGTTATGTGCATAATATACCAATACTTACAATTATTATACAAATACTTTAGCTAGTACTTGCGTTTTTGTGCCCATTACAGCCCAGCTTGCTCGCGCAGAGCAGCAGCCTTGTCGGTGTGCTCCCAGGGCAGGTCCACATCAGTGCGGCCGAAGTGACCATAAGCAGCGGTTTGCTTGTAGATGGGGCGCAGCAAATTCAGCTCGCGGATGATGCCGGTGGGGCTCAAAGCGAAGTTCTTGCGTACCAATTCCGCAATCTTTTCCTCGTCAATCTTGGCAGTACCAAAGGTTTCCACCAAAACGGAAACGGGTTGCGCAACGCCGATAGCATAAGCCAATTGGATTTCGCATTTGTCAGCGAGGCCGGCAGCCACGATGTTTTTAGCTACATAACGAGCTGCATAGGCAGCGCTGCGGTCTACCTTGGAGGGGTCCTTGCCGGAGAAAGCACCGCCGCCATGACGAGCCATGCCGCCATAGGTATCAACGATGATTTTGCGACCGGTCAGGCCGGCGTCGCCTTGGGGACCACCGATAACAAAGCGACCGGTGGGGTTGATGTAATATTTGGTGTTCTCGTCCAGCATTTCGGCAGGAACAATGGCCTTGACAACGTTTTCAATCAGGTCCTTTTTGATTTGCTCATGGGTGATTTCCGGAGCATGCTGGGAGGAAATAACGATGGCATCGATGCGAACGGGTTTGCCATCCACATATTCCACGGTAACTTGGGTCTTGCCATCGGGACGCAGGTAGGGCAGGGTGCCGTTTTTGCGTACTTCGGTCAGGCGCAGAGCCAGCTTGTTAGCCAAGTAAGCAGGCATGGGCATGTAGCTGTCGGTTTCGTTGGTGGCATAGCCAAACATCATGCCTTGGTCACCGGCGCCGGCTTCTTCCTCGGAAGCTTTGCCTTCCTTGGCCTCCAAAGCCTTGTCCACGCCCATCGCGATATCGCTGGATTGCTCGTCGATGGAAATCAGCACGCCGCAGGTGTTGCCATCGAAGCCGTATTTAGCGCGGTCATAGCCGATATCGATAACGGTTTGGCGGGCAATGCGGGGGATGTCCACATAGCACTTAGTGGAAATTTCACCAAAGATATGGATTTGGCCGGTGGTCACAATGGTTTCGCAGGCTACACGACCCTTGGGGTCTTCCTTGAGGATGGCGTCCAGGACAGCATCGGAAATTTGGTCAGCGATTTTATCAGGATGGCCTTCGGTTACGGATTCAGAGGTAAATAATTTTCTCATTTTTGTCTCCTTTCTAAGACGTACACTAGTAAACTACCTTTACACATCAAAATGAGGAATAAAAAAGGCGTTCTCTGCATGAGAACGCCGTAAATTGCTTTAAAGCATCCTCATCTCACAGCTAAAGTACTGCAGGACTTAGCACCGTTTTACGGACATCACTCCGCAATGGTTGCTGCGGCTTCACAGGGCCATTCCCTCCACCGCTCTTGATGAGTATTATTCATTTCACCTTGCACATTATAATACATTTTGCCCATGATGGCAATAGGCTTTGACAAAATTTCACAGCTTTTCCGCGCAAAATTTTGCTTTCCAAGCTCCTATTTCTTATCGAGACAAGATATTTATAAGCATCTACTTATTACGGGTTATTTCCCGGCTCTTTGCTGACGGATTTTCAGGGCCTCGTCCAAAATGCAGTTGGCCACATCCACCTTGGGCATTTGCTCCAGGGAGCGCACTTCCCCATTGGCAAAGAGAAATTTCACGATATTGGTGTCCGCATTGAAGCCGGCGCCCGCTGCGGTCACATCGTTGGCCACGATCATGTCCAGATTCTTCTTCACAACCTTGTCACGAGCATTTTCCAAAAGGTTTTGGGTTTCGGCTGCAAAGCCCACCAAAACCTGATGGGTCTTCTTGCTACCCAAGGTCTTCAAAATGTCCGGGTTTTTGTCCATGACCACGGTCAGGGCATCGTCAGTTTTCTTTTTAATCTTTTGCTCAGCTACATCGCGAGGACGGTAGTCGGCCACAGCTGCCGCCTTGACGACGATATCCACGTCGTCATAGGCAGCTAGGCAGGCCTCCAACATTTCGTTGGTGGTTTCTACCTTCACTGCCCGCACGTTGGCAGGAATCTCCAGAGCTGAGGGACCGCTGACCAAGAGCACCTCGGCACCACGCTCCGCCGCCATTTGCGCCACAGCGTAGCCCATTTTGCCGCTGGAACGATTGCCCACGAAGCGCACCGGGTCGATGGGCTCGCGGGTGCCTGCGGCGGTGACCAGCACCTTCAGTCCGCGCAAATCGCCCTCCCGCTTAGCGAAGAAGGCGCTCAAAAATTCCACAATCGCCTGCGGTTCGGGCAAGCGTCCGGCACCGCTGGTGCCGCAAGCCAGCTTGCCCACCGCCGGCGGCATCACGGTCACGCCACGGCTCCTCAGCTTGGCGATGTTTTCTTGGGTAGCAGCATTCTCGTACATGCCGGTGTTCATGGCCGGGCACACCACGATGGGGGCTTGGGCAGCCAAGAGGGTGGTGCTCAACAGGTCATCGGCCAAGCCATAGGCCATTTTGGCCAGGATGTTGGCCGTGGCCGGAGCCACAACGAAAGCGTCGGCCCAGTTGGCCAAGGCGATATGCTCCACGTTGAATTCCTGGTTGCTGCTCCACATGGACACAGCCACCTGGTTACCACTAATTTCTTTAAAAGTAAGCGGGGTCACAAACTGTTGGGCGTGCTCGGTCATGACCACGCGCACTTCGCAGCCCTGCTTGCGCAGACGGCTGACCAAATCCACAGCCTTATACACGGCGATACCGCCGGTAACCCCTAAAACAATCTTTTTACCCTTTAACAAGGCTCTTTCCTCCCGCTATGACGCGTTTTTACAAAATTTTTGTGCGTCTTTTACACGTTTTTGGTGCGCTCGTAGGTAATCACATCGTCAGCGATTTCCTTCAGGGCGGTGCTAACCTCTTTTTCCGGTGCGTTGATGGCGGGCTCGGTCAGCTCGCGGGCTCTTTTAGCAGCCAAAATAACCAAGGTGTACTTGCTGTCCACCTTTTCAGCCAAATAGTCAATAGACGGATCTACCATGGACATATATCTTCACTCCTTTAGCTTGATGTTGGAATTTATGCTTCCTTTTTACCCTTACAGATTTCATCCACAATGAAGTAGGTTCTGGCCACCCGATAGCGCTCGGCCTCCATAATGGTGAGCACCTTGTTGGCAGCCTTTTCAGCAATATCGTTGACGATAATATAATCGTATTCCGCAGCGTAGGTCAGCTCGCTGGCAGCGGAGGCCATGCGACGCTCGATAACCTCCTTGCTGTCGGTGCCGCGCTTGTAGATGCGGGCCGAAAGCTCGTCCAAGGAGGGGGGCACGATGAAGACGAAAACGCCCTCGGGAAAGCGCTCCTTGATTTGCAGCGCACCCTGGATATCGATTTCTAAAAGCACGTCACGGCCGCTGTCCAGCTGCTCCATCACGTACTTGCGAGGTGTGCCGTAATAATTGCCATAGACCTCGGCGTACTCCAAAAGCTCGCCCTTGGCAATCATTTCCTGCACCTGGGGCACGGTTTTAAAGAAATAACTCTTGCCATCCACTTCGCCGACCCGGGGCTGGCGGGTGGTGACAGAAATTGAATAGCCCAAATCGGGCAGCTGCTCCCTGAGCATTTGACAAATGGTGCCCTTGCCGGCGCCGGAGGGTCCGGAAACCACCAGCAGCACTCCCTTGGGAGTTACATTTTCCTTTTCCACAGCCATATTCCTACTCCTCTTCCTCCATATCAGTGGGCATGAGACGATTGGCAACTGTTTCCGGCTGCACAGCACTCAAAATAATATGACCGCTGTCCGTAACCACCACCGCTCTGGTGCGACGACCATAGGTGGCATCAATGAGTAGACCCTTGTCCCGCGCTTCCTGAATAATGCGCTTGATGGGCGCGGATTCGGGACTGATGATGGCAATGATGCGGTTGGCGGCTACCACATTGCCGAAACCGATATTAATCAGCTTAACATCCACGTTGCTGCTCCTCTCTTATTCGATATTTTGAATTTGCTCGCGGATTTTTTCGATTTCCGCTTTGATTTCCACTACAATTTGGGCCAAGGTATAATCGTTGGCCTTGGAGGCAATGGTGTTCGCCTCACGGTTGAATTCTTGAATCAAAAAGTCCAGCTTGCGGCCCACCGGTTGGTCGGACGCGATGATGGTCTTGAATTGCTTGATGTGGCTCTTGAGGCGCACGATTTCCTCGGTGATGCTGGTGCGGTCAGCGAAAATGGCCACCTCCTGCAAGAGGCGCTCCGGCTCCAGCGTAATGTTGTGATCGGCCAAAAGGTTGTTCAGGCGTTCGCTGAGCTTGGCCTGGTATTCCTCCACCACCATGGGAGAACGCTCCTCCACCAAAGCCAGCTTTTGGGCAATCAAATCAGCGCGATAAATGAAGTCACCATAGATGTTGCCACCCTCGGTTTCTCGCATGGCTACCAAATTTTGCAGAGCTTGGCGCACAGCCTGCTCCACCTTGGGCCACACGCTTTCCACGTCGAAAAAGCCTTCCTTCACGTTGATGACGTCCTGGCAGCGGGAAATATAAAGAATTTCTTGGGCTTGGTTGATGCCTGCCTCGCTGGCGCCAATGGCCGCCCCCACCTCCTGCAGCGCCTTGTGATAGGCGGCAGCCAGATTTTTGTCAACCTTCAGGGTGCAATTGTCGCTGGTGGTATAATCAGCGTTGATAAACACGTCGATGCGACCGCGGCTGACAGTTTTTAAAATGGTCTTGCGAATGCGGTCCTCTAGGGGGTTCAAAAAGCGGGGCAAACGAATTGCCACCTCATTATAACGATGGTTTACGGTTTTCATTTCCACGGTGATGGAAAAATCTGCGTCCTCGTATTCACCGCGACCAAAACCGGTCATACTCTTTAACACGAGCTTCCTCCCAACTCCAAAAATGGTGTATTTTGAGTTTTTTTAAGTGTTATGGGCAATGGATAAGCAGCTTACTGTGCTCTTATCTTGAAAAGATATTATACCATATTTTGCGCCTGATTTCAGCATTTTTCTTGCATTTATGCTATTTTTTGAGCGCAGAGGCCTATTTCCTTTTCCTTGCTGCTGGGTTATAATATTGTTTAATCACTTGTGAAAAAGGACCGAGGTGCGGCGGGAAATAGTGGCGCAAGCTTGTTTTAGCTAGCTCATCCCCTCCTCGGCACAGGAGACTTGTTATGAATTTAGAAGGAATTACCTTAAAGCTTGTTACGGATCATTTAAATAGAGAGCTTTTGGGCAGCAAGATTTATCGGGTGTACATGCCCAATCCCCACACGGTGCTGCTTTTGGTGCGACGCAAGGCTGACACCAGCGCCTTGGTGGCCGATTTGAACGGGGGCAGCCCCGCCCTGTACGTCCCGGAAAAGCTGCCGGAAAATCCCGAAACTCCTCCCAGCTTTTGCATGCTTTTGCGCAAGCATTTGGAGGAAGGACGCATTACCAAAATTTACCAAAGCGATTTGGACCGCATTATTACATTAGAAATCGACATGCTGGGCCAATCCAGCAAGATTATTACGAAAAAGCTGGTGTGCGAGCTCACAGGCAAGAACAGCAATCTCATTTTGACCCAAGACGGGATGATTATCGACAGCCTCAAGCACGTGGGCGCGGCCCAAAGCAGCTACCGCAGCATTTTGCCAGGGAAGGAGTACGTGGCGCCCCCGCCCCAATCCGGCTTGAATTTGTTGACGGCGGACCCGGCGGAGATTGTGCGCGCAGCGGGCAGCCTGCCCAGCGCCACCTTTGCCAAGGCCTTCGTCAGTGCCACCACCGGCGTGGGCAAGGCCACAGCCGGGGAGCTGCTGGCCGCCGCGGACATTTTGCCCCAAACGGTGCGACTGGAGCCGGCGGAGGAGCATGCCCTTGCTCAGCGCATCGCTGAGCTGCAGCAGCGCCTGCAAGGCGAGGCCGCAGTGCCCGTGTACGCTCTCGTGAGCCCCACCAATCAGGTGAAGACCATCCTCGCCCTGCCGCCCACGGAGCTGGCGTCAGGACTCAGCGTGCGCCAGTTCAACGATATCAACAGCGCCATCAACTTCGCCGTCAGCCTCACGCCCATCCAGCTGCCCCAGCACGAGCAGCTGCAAAAGCTGGTCTCGGCGGAAAGTGCCAAGCTCACTCGCAAGCTGCAAGCGCTGCGGGAGGACTTGCTCCACGCCGAGGATGCAGAAGGCCAGCGGATGCTGGCCGACACCCTGATGGCCAACCTATACCAGCTGCGCAAGGGCCAGACCAGCGCGGAGCTGGTAAATATTTACGATGGCACACCGGTGACCATCAAGCTGAACCCGGTGCTTTCGCCCACGGACAACGCCCAAGCCTATTACAAGCGCTATAACAAGTTCAAGCGGGCCCAAAGCGAGGTGCGTCAGCAAATCGAGGCCACGGAGTCCACGCTCTCCTATTTGGCCAGCTTAGACGCATCCCTCATGACGGCTACCACCAAAAACGAAATCGAAGAAATTCGGCAGGAGATGGTGGCCCAGGGCCTGCTCAAGGAAATGGGCAAAAAGAAAAAAGCGCCCCTGCAAAAGTCCCAGCCCCTGCACATCAAGCTGCGCGAGGGCGTGGATTTATACATCGGCAAGAACAATAAACAGAACGATTACGTGACCTTCACTATTGGCGGACCGCGGGATTTGTGGCTGCACACCAAGGATATCCCCGGCTCCCACATCATC
>SFRS01000260.1 GCA_004562175.1 bacterium
GGCACGCCTGCCACCTTAGTTCCTACAAAGGTCGCCGCATTGATGCCGATGGGTCCCGGTGTCATCTGGGAAATAGTGAAAATATCAATAAATTGCTGCATAGTCAACCAACCATGCTCATCAATAACCTGGGCTTGGATGAGGGGCATGGAGGCATAACCACCGCCCACGCAGAAGGCGCCAACCTTGACGAAGCTCCAAAAAAGCTCCCAATAAATCAACCAGCTCATGAACAGGGCACCTCCTTACGCATATTTTTTATCCCGCAGCAGGAAAAAGCCAATAATGGCATCCACAACTACGGCGTACATCAGATTCACATGGAAAAAATAATTGGCCACGAAGGTGCCCACGATAATCAGCAAGGGCAACGCCAGCTTTTTCTTCCATTCTTTTTTCAAAAGGTCGATGGCCACGTTGATAATGATGGCCGTGGCGCCACACTGCATGCCCTTTAGCAGCAATTGGATATACTGATTGTTGGCAAAGGCATCGTAGGCATAGGAAATCAAGGTCAAGGTAATCAACGGCGGCAAAATAGTTGCCCCCAAGGCCACCAGCGTGCCCTTGATGCCGGCCAAGCGATAGCCCAAGCTGATAGCCGCGTTGGCCGCCACCACACCGGGAGCGGACTGGGCAATAGCCACCAGATTCAAGGCTTCCTTGTCGTCCATCCATTTATATTCATCCACGAATTTTGCCTTGAGCAGCGGAATAATGACAAAGCCGCCACCAATGGTAAAAGCACTGATGATGAAGGTGGATTTGAACAGCTTCCACAGCAAATTCTCATCCTGTACTTTTTGTAATTCCAAAGCAATCGCTCCTTTAAAAGAGTTTTAGTGTATTATATCATTTTTTGGTGACTTATGCATCAATGAAAGATGCTTATGCCCATAAAAAAACAAACCCCTGACGGGCAGGGGCTTTAATATAAACTATTTTAAGGCTTTACTTGTAAAATCTTCAGGCAAAGGGACGTTAAAACCTTGATAGCAGGAACTAAAGCAGCGTGGTCGAAGGCCATCTCCGGGTCATGGAGTCGCGGCACAAGGTCACAGCCAATGCCAAGGCTGGCAGTTTTCAAATGAGGACGCTGCTCCTTGAAGAAATTGAAATCCTCGCCCACGGTGATGGAAGCAGCAGGAATAAGTCCTTCCGTTCCCAGCTCCTCTACGATGGTTTCGCAGGTAACAGCCTGTAGCGAAGGGTCTGCTTCTGCCGCAGGACAAGTGCCCACAATGTGGCACTGTGCCTCCGCGCCGTACACTTTCGCCGTATTAACCACTAAATCGGCTACCTTCTGTCGCAAGGCCAACATTTCGCTATTGGAGGTACTACGTAAATCGAAGCCGATATTTACCTTGTCACAAATAGCGTTGAGGGAACCGGAGCCACCCAGAAATCTCGTTGTCTTAACACTTCCGCCCAGCAAGGGATTGGTATGCAGGGCATTAATCCCGGCCACGATGGCGGCGCCTACATCGATGGCGTTCACCCCGAGGTGGGGCTGGGAGCCGTGGGCTGCCAGCCCACGGATTTCCCCTTCCATGAGGGTACATGCTGTCCATTTTATTTGGGCGATAATTTGACCACTACGTGCCATATCCTTGGGCATCAAGTGATAGCCTATAGCGTAGTCCACATTGTCCAAGGCTCCCGCCTTGAGCAGCTCCAGTGCGCCGCGGCCGATTTCTTCGGCCGGCTGGCACAAAATTTTGACCTTGCCCTGAGGCAAGCCCTGCTCCGCCAGGAGCTGGGCCACGCCCAGGGCGATGGTCATATGCCCATCATGCCCACAGGCATGGATGGGCTTGTCGCTGCCGTCCGCCTGCTTGAAAAGCAGGCAGTCCATATCCGTGCGCAGGGCCACCACCGGGCTGGGACGACCGCTGTCCAGCGTTGCCACTACAGCCGTAGTTCCGCCTACGCCTTCTGCGACCTCATAGCCCAGCTTGCGCAGAAAGCCTGCCAAAAAAGAAGCCGTGTGGACTTCTTCAAAGGCAGGCTCTGCCATAGCATGGAGCTGGGGCCAAATTGCTTTTATATGACCTTGTAGATCCATGATATTCACATTTTCCTTCCGAAAAAACTAGCTAAGAAATGCTAAACAAGCTTATTCCTTCCAGCCCAAATATACGGAGCCAGGGAATTTTTTCTTAATGAAATCGCCATTTTCCTTAGATTGATAAGCTTCCTTGAAAATTTTC
>SFRS01000261.1 GCA_004562175.1 bacterium
GCTCCCGGCACATCCTTCAGCGCCTCAGCCACATCCTGATACCTTCTGCTTTCAATCTTCGCAGCATCAATAGTGCTCACATTCGCCGGAGTATCAACCTTGGCAGTTTGGGTACGGCTAGCCGTCACCACATACTCCTCCATAGCAAACTCCATGGATTCTTCACCAGCAGCGACTTCCTCCGCAGCCAAAACCACAGGGCTGTAAACAGCAGTTGCGCCAACAAGCAAGGACAGCAAAATTGCGTTGCGCAAAACAATCTTCTTTTCCATAACAACAACCTCCAAATTTTCCTCTACCTGGCCACCCTTGCTCCCAGAATGGCCAAGCAATCTATTTCAGGCCCACGCCTAAAATCAAAAGTTTTACCTATCTAGAAAAACAAAAAACCACCAAGCCGCCTTCAGGGCACACTAAGCCAATTTGCTTAATCCGCCTGAAAATCGCAGGTTTGATGGATGTTTCGACTAAACAGCGCTTAGACTCAAGCTCATCGCCCGCTCATCCCTTTGCGATAGGTATTGATAAGCGTGCTCCCTAATACTATTGCGTTACAGTGCTGGACTCTCACCAGTCTTCCCTGCTTTAGCCATTATCAAATATTAATTTTTGATTTTAGATAGTACTTTTTACTAGCACAATTCTAACATCTATATTATTTTTCTGTCAAGTACATTTTATGCCTGCAATTACGCCACAAGGCCCCAAGCGAGCCTTTCTAGTTGCCACAAATCTGCCGCAGCAGCTCTGCTTCCCGCAGCTTGGCAGCCTCGCTCACGCGGGTGCTGATATGCAAATTGCCATTGACAAGGTCATGCTCCACCTTGATATCAGCTTTATAGGCGCGGCTGAGCAGCTCTTCTGTAAATACCTCCTGGGGCGTGCCATCTGCCAGCAGGGTGCCCTCGCCCAAAAGCAGGATGCGCGAGCAATATTTGGACGCCAAATTCAGCTCGTGTACCACCATCAGCACCGTCTTGCCCTGAGCCGCCAGTGCCTTGGCAAAGCGAAAGATTTCCTCCTGATACACCATGTCGAGACCCGTAGTGGGCTCATCCAAAAAGATGATGGGCGTCTGCTGGGCCAAAACCTTCGCGATCAAGATACGCTGCTTTTGCCCGCCGCTCACCTCATTCACCGGCCTGTCCGCCAAGTCCGCTGTACCGGTGTATTCCATGCAGGCCAAAGCCAGCCTTTCATCGGCATCGCTTTCCCGCTCCCACCATTTCATGTAGGGATAACGCCCGGCCATAACGATATCCTTGCCGGTATAACCAAAGCCAAGCTCCACATGCTGCTGCAAATAAGCGATTTTTGTGGCCAGCTCCTTGTCCTGATATTCCTCCAAGGGCTTGCCAAAATAGCTAATTCTGCCGCCCTGCTTGGGCAACAGCCCCCGAATGGTCTTGAGCAGCGTGCTTTTGCCGGCGCCATTGCAGCCAATAATGCCCACGATTTCGCCTTTACCAATGCTAAAGCTAGCCTCCTTGAGCACGCAACGATCACCATAGCCAAGCTTAAGCTGTGCAACCTGAATAACTGCTTCTGACATATTGCCACCCTCCCGTGCTTAAAAGACGCTCTTTTGCATCTTGCGCAATAAATAGAGAAAATAGGGTGAGCCCAAAATGGCCGTCATGATGCCCACTCGCACCTCTGCCGGAGCAACCACGACGCGGCCCAGACAGTCGCAAAAAACTAAAAACAAAGCACCACCCAAGGCGCTGGCAGGCAGCAAAATGCGATGGTCCGGCCCCAAAAGCATGCGCATCATATGGGGAATCACAAGCCCCACAAAGCCAATATTGCCGCTGACGCACACGCTGGTGGCCGTGGTGATGGCGGCCACAAAGAGCAAGCCCATGCGAAATTGCATCACGGGCATGCCCACGGCCTTGGCCTCCGTTTCGCCAAGCACGAGAATATTCAAGTGACGTGCTAGTAAGAGCATGATGAAGATGCCCACAAGCACGGGACCCACAGCCAAATAAACATGCTCCCAGCGGCGGTAATCAAGGCCGCCCACCATCCAAAAGAGGTATTGCTGAAGCTTTTGCTCGTTCATAAAGGTTAACAGGCCACTAGTAATAGCACCCAACAGCATGCCCACGGCCACACCTGCCAAAAGCAACGTCATGACGGGGATTTTACCATTGCGCATGGACAAAAAAACAGTCAGGCACACGGCCAAAATACTGCCACACAG
>SFRS01000262.1 GCA_004562175.1 bacterium
GAAAAGACCGTCAACGAGGCCTTGGAGTGCCTGAATATCTTTGGCGAAAATGCGGAGCCCCTGCGCCACATCACCAAGATGATGACTAAACGCAAAAGCTAATTGTTAGGAATGTTTGATGATGGAAAACCAAAAAATAGTACAAAAGAATATCTTGGAGACCATTAACTCCCCGGCAGATGTGAAGGCCCTTTCCATGGAGGAGCTGAAGCAGCTGGCGGAGGAAATTAGACAGTTTTTAATCAGCGTCATCTCCAAAACCGGCGGCCATTTGGCCCCCAATCTGGGCGTGGTGGAGCTGACACTGGCCCTGCATCGGGTTTTCTCCACCCCTGAGGACAAGCTGATTTTCGACGTGGGCCATCAGTCCTACATCCATAAAATCATCACCGGCAGGCGGGAGCAATTCCCAACCCTGCGCCAATACGGCGGTCTCAGCGGCTTTCCCAAGCGCACGGAAAGTGCCCATGATGCCTTTGGCACCGGTCACTCCAGCACCTCCATCTCCGCTGCTGTGGGCATGGCGGTGGCGCGAGATATTCAGCAGCAGGATTATAATGTGGTAGCAGTCATCGGCGATGGCTCCATGACCGGCGGCATGGCCTTCGAGGCCTTGAACCACGCTGGCATGCTCCACAAAAAGATGATTGTGGTGCTCAACGATAACGAAATGTCCATTTCCAAAAACGTGGGCGCCATGAGCGAATATCTTTACCAGCTGCGCACCGGTGAAATCTATACTAAGATTAAACACGACCTAGAGGGTTGGCTGAAAAATGTAGAATTTGGCAGCGATGTGATTAAAGTTTTGCGTCGCTTAAAGGGCAGCGTCAAATACCTCATGGTTCCGACCTCTATTTTTGAGGAGTTGGGTTTTACCTATCTGGGTCCCATTGATGGTCATGATTTGCAAAGCTTGACCGAGGTGTTGCAGGCTGCCAAGAAAATCGATGGCCCCGTGCTGGTGCACGTGCTGACAAAAAAGGGCAAGGGCTACAAGCCCGCCGAGGAAAGCCCCAATAAATTCCACGGTACCGGTCCCTTTGAAATTGCTACGGGCAAGAAGATTGCTAATCCCAACGCGCCCGTTACCTATACCGAGGTCTTTGGCAAAACCATCACCGAGCTGGCGGATGCAGACCCCAAAATCATCGGCATCACTGCGGCCATGCCTGACGGCACTGGCCTGAGCACCTTTGCCAAGGCGCACCCCACGCGCTTCTTCGACGTGGGCATCGCCGAGCAGCATGCGGTGACCTCCGCAGCGGGCGCTGCCGCTGCGGGCTTAAAGCCCGTGGCCGCCATTTACAGCACCTTCCTCCAGCGTGCCTATGACTCCGTGCTCCACGACATGTGCATTCAAAAGCTCCATGTAACCCTGTGCCTGGATAGAGCAGGCATCGTGGGCGATGATGGCTTTACCCATCACGGCGTTTTTGACTATGCCTATTTGCGCAGTATTCCGGAGATGACCATCATGGCACCCAAGGACGAAAACGAGCTGCGCCATATGCTGAAAACAGCGGTGGATTTCCATGGCCCCATCAGCGTGCGCTATCCCAGAGGCAGCGGCGTGGGCGTGGATATCACCGAGCCCATGCACACCTTGCCCATCGGCAAGGCTGAGGTGCTGCGTGAAGGGCAGGACGTAAGTATTTGGGCCATTGGCAGCATGGTGCAAAGTGCGCTGCAGGCTGCGGAAAAACTGGCCGAGCAGGGCATCAGTGCCGGTGTGGTAAACATGCGCTTTGTGAAGCCCTTGGACAAGGAGCTGCTCTTGGCGCAGGCTGCACAATATGGCAAAATCGTCACTTTGGAGGAGGGCGTCCTTGAGGGCGGCGTGGGCAGCGCCGTCTTGGAGACCTTGAACGAGGCCATGCTGCTGCAAAAATGCCAGGTGCTGACCTTGGGCATCCCCGACGAATTTGTGCTCCATGGTGACAAAAAGCTGCTGCTGCGGGATTTACACTTGGATGTGGACGCCATCGTGGCGCAAACAGCAGCGCTGGTGAAGGGTGAATAGATGAAAAAAGAACGCTTAGACGCATTATTGATGAACCGTGCTCTGTTCGAAAGCCGAGCTAAGGCTCAGGCAGCCATCATGGCGGGACAGGTGCTGGTGAACGAGCAAAAAATAGATAAGCCGGGGACGCCGGTGGCTCCCGACGTGCAGATTCGCCTCTTGGGCAATAAGCTGCCCTTTGT
>SFRS01000263.1 GCA_004562175.1 bacterium
GATTTAGCAAACACCCTGACAAATTCGGTTTCAGTTGCAAGATTGGCAAAGCTGACCATCTGGAAATCCAAGCTAACCACAAGATATTCAGGTTCTAAATATTTTTGCAAAGCCCTCAAGGTAGTGGTCTTGCCATATTGCCTTGCTCTGTTGATGACGAAATAATCGCCATTATCCACCAATTTCTTAATACTTGCTAAGCGACAAGTCAAGTCCACCATATAATGTCGCTCCGGAATACAAGCTCCTGTAGTATTGAATATTTTGCCCATGGTCTCACCACCTTCTCGAAAAGCAATCTCTTGTTATATTTTATCACATTATGCTTGATTCGTAAAAAGCATATTTGGGTTTTCTTCAAAGGAAAAGTTTTTCTAGTTCATTAGCAAAACTCTGCAAAATCAACAAGTTTTGCTAGTACATTAGAAAAACTTTGTGAAATAGACGAGTTTTGCTAGTATACTAGAAAAACTTTATGCTATGCCCGTGCGCTGGCCGCCATCCCAGCCAATCAAATCCTTCACTACTTCGCTGGCGAGGAGCAAGCCCGCAGCAGAGGGTGTGAAGGCAGTGCTGCCGGGTAGAGCGCGCCTTTTGGGAGCCTCTGCGTGGCATTCACCTTCCAGCTCATCCACGGGCGTCAAGGGTAGCTCCGTGGAATAAACCACCTTGAGCTTTTTTACACCGCGTTTTTTCATTTCTTGGCGCATCACGCGGGCCAAGGGGTCCACGCTGGTTTTAAAAATGTCGGCTACCTGGAATTTGCCGGGGTCCATTTTATTGCCTGCGCCCATGCTGCTGATGACGGGCACGTTCGCTGCCTTGGCCGCCATAATAATAGCGATTTTGGCAGCCACGGTGTCCACGGCATCCACCACATAATCATATTGGAAAAAATCGAACTCATGAGCATTTTCCGGCAAAAAGAAGCATTGGTGCACGTGTACAATGGCTTCGGGATTGATGGCGTGAATGCGCTCTGCCATCACCTGCACCTTGGGCTGACCTATGGTAGCATGGGTAGCAATGATTTGGCGATTCAAATTGGTCAGCGCTACTGTGTCATTATCAATAAGGTCGAAGCAACCCACGCCGCTGCGGGCCAGTGCCTCGGCAACGTAGCCGCCCACACCACCAATGCCAAAAATGGCGACACGACTATGCTGTAATTTATCAATGGCCCTTTGGCCCACTAAAAGAGCTGTACGCGAAAATTGGTTAAGCATCTGCTGCCTCCTCTGTAGTTAGCTTAAAAATGATTAAGCTTATTATAACATTTCCGAGCAAAAAAGTGGGCATTGCCGCAGAAATTCTTTTTGTTTTGAGGCAGTTCGTGCAGTTGGCACATTTTACACTCTGGTGTTGGTTCTACAAAGCTTTGTAAAATTGTTTACAAAAACTTTTCAGAAGGGCGTTACAAATTGACGAAAATCGGTTATAATAGTATTAAAAGTGTTCTATTGTTAACACTGTTAGCCGTTTTTGCTTTACAGCTGGTCGCGACGCTGTGAAGAGCTGGCTTAAATATACTGGCGCTATGTATTTTGTTTTTGTTATTGTATTATTTTATTATTTTTTGCAAGTGAGGTTAATATGTTTTTTGATTCTTATGACACACCAGTATTTCGTCCTCCCAGTGAGGCAAGAAGCTTTATTTTACGAGTAACCAGGGGTTGCGCCCACAATAAATGCACCTATTGCAATATGTATCGTGGCGTACCCTTTCAGATATTGAAGGACGAGGAAATTTCCCGTCAAATAGCTATGGCAGCTTATTACGGCAAGGACAAGGTGCGTCGTGTATTTTTGGCTGATGGTGACGCCTTGGTGCTGCCCACGGCTAAGCTGCTGAAAATTTTGCAGGCGTTGCGGGAGCAATTCCCCAAGCTGCAAAGAGTGGCCAGCTATGCTGCTCCTAAGGATATCCTGCGCAAGAGCGAGGAGGAGCTGCGCCAGCTGAAGGAGGCAGGTCTGCAGCTTTTGTATTACGGCATGGAAACCGGTGATGACATCACCTTGAAGGCCGTGAACAAGGGCGTGAATGCCGAGGAGGCCATTGAAGCGGGTCGTCGGGTGACCGCCAGCGGCATGAAGCTGTCCTTGATGGTGATTTTAGGCTTAGCCGGGGTGGAGGGCAGTGCTCGCCATGCTTTGGCAACTGCCAAGGCCATCAACATCATTCAGCCCACCCATTTGAGCGCTCT
>SFRS01000009.1 GCA_004562175.1 bacterium
AGTCCGTGCTCCACGGATTTTTCCATGACCTTGAGCATGTCCTGCATCTTGGCCAGTAAATCCTCCTCAGAGCATTCCAGCTCCCGCATATTATAATCAATTAAAAAATCGTCCAGGGATTGCTGCCAGCGCGTTGCTTCTTCAATCCAGCTGTTCAAGGAAAGCATCTCTTTTTTCATAGTCCACTCCTCACAAAACACTGGCGATAAAACGCACCGACTCAATTTGCTGCAATGCACCGATGAGATTCAAAATCTCCTGGGGCACTGCCTCGTCACATTCGATAACCATGGAAGCCATGCCACCCTTGTCACTGCGGAAAAGGCGCATGGTGGCAATATTCACACCTGCGTTAGCCAAGGTGCTGGTTACAAGCGCAATAACACCGCGAGTATCAATATGCACCGTCAAAATCGCCGGCAAACGTCCGGTCAGCTCCACAGGGAAGCCATCAATCTCGGTGACCTTCACCTGCCCGCCGCCCACGGAGGAGCCCACGATTTCACAATAGCTACCGCTGGCACTGGTCAGCTTGAACAGTACCGTATTGGGATGAGCCATATTGCCCAAGTCTATTTTATGGAAGGAATATTCTAAGCCGCTCTCCTCGGCATATCTTGCTGCCTCCGGAATACGCTCATCATCGGGCATCCACCCCATAAGCCCCGCCAAAAGAGCCATGTCCGTGCCATGACCCTGATAGGTTTCGGCAAAGGAGCCATGCAAATTGATCTCTGCCTTCACCGGCTTGGCTCCCAATATGCTGGCTGCCAAAAGCCCCAAACGCACCGCTCCCGCCGTGTGGGAGCTGGAGGGACCAATCATCACCGGACCGATAATATCAATCAGATTCATGTTACGCCCTCCTATTCATCACTGGCCAAGCTACGATGAGCCAGGCCCACGCACATTTCATTCAAATTCAGCACCCCCACACCCATGTAAATGGCCACACAAAGATGCTCACCACAGCGGGCAATGCCGATTTTGCCACCCACATTGAAGCCCACGGCCTTGGCTTTCACCTGCTCAAGTGCTTCATGAGCAGCACCAGCCACAGCACCGGCCCCCACATGGGTTTCAGTGACCAAGCCCTGGCGTTGAGCAGCCACCACGGCCCGTTCAATAATTTTGACAATGGAGGGAATGAATTCCCCACCAAAGTCCACCGCAGTGGACTTGATACCCTGCTTTGCCAAGCGCTCCTTGACCCGCATTTCCTCAGCACGATTGGCTGTAAGAGCGATATGCAAGGCGGCGCGACCAATTTCAATGCTGCTATAGGTAGCCTTATTGGTTTCTTGAGACATTACTATTCCTCTTCCTCAACCATAACAACCTCTTTGATCTTTTCTTTATCAAGGACAGATACCAAGAGGAAGGTTGCGATACAAATAGGCCATTCAAAATAAATAACCTCGTTAGCGAACACAGGCTTCAGGCCTTGGATGGGGCTGCCGGGCATATACCACAGCACCATACCAATAATACCCACCAAAGTCGTCCAGAAAGCGGAGCTGCGACGGCAAACACTGGGAGCCCAAATAGTAAAGAAGAACACGCAGGTCAAAGCGGTGGTCATGGACAGACCGGCAATCATGGTTCTTACAATACCAGCTGCGTTGAAGGCAAACCACAGGGTTACGAGGCCAACAGCCACAACGGCCATACGGCTGATAACAACGGCTTTGCCATCGGCTACGCCGGGGTTAATGAAGCGTTTATAAATATCTTGGGTGAACAAAGTTGCAGTACCCATCAAAATAGCGCAGGCAGTGGAAACGTCCGCAGCCCACATTGCGGCCAAGGTCACGCCACCGGCCAAGGGATCCAAGCTCATGATAACCTTGGGCATGGCCAAGGCGGCTTGACTCATGGGCATTTCCGGGAACATTACCTTAGCAACTACACCAACGATAGCGCAAATAAAGCCAACAGGGAAAATCATCAGGCCTGCCAGCAGATAACCATTACGAGCCGCCTTGGCATTTTCGGCGGCGCAGGCAAACTGTACAGGACCTTGAGCAGTAATGGTTTGGGTAATCATAACGATGATGTTACCAATGATAACGGCCAAGGGCAGACCAGCGATGGGAGAAGCCATAATCTCTGCGTTAGGCAGCTTGGCCACCATGGCGTCCCAACCACCTACGTTGGCTACGGATTGACTTGCGGAGTAAACAATACCCACATAAATCAAGGTTACGCTGACAATATTAGACAGGCCGGAGGACCAGAGGCCACCAATCAGGGTGATACCAATGAAGACCACTGCGCTCATGATCATACCTGTTTTAAAGGTAAAGATGTTGGGCAGCAGGGAGGACAAAATCGCACCGCCTGCCATATATTGCAGGGAGGTGATTACGCCCATGATGATAATCAAACCGATGGCGCCAATTAGACGACCCTTAGTATCATAGTAGTTTTCAAAAAACTCAGGGATAGTAGAAACCTTCATGGAGCGCAGCTTGCCGGCGGCAACCAGGCCCATGACGATGGCACCGATGGACCAAGCACCATTATACCAACCGGCGGATAAGCCCACGCCGAAGGCTCTTTGGGCCACACCCACAGTGGAGGCTGCGCCAACAGCCAAGCCCGTTACGTTGACCGCTACTAAAAGGGTGGTCAGCTTACGACTTGCCAAAAGAAACGCTGTGGAGCCGGCGTCAGCCCTCTTTTTGACCCAAAAGCTGATACCAAACAACAGAGCGATGTAGGCACACACGATGAACAACTGAATAGACATAAAAATACACTACCTTTCCTTCAATGCTACAATGCACGCACGATATGCCCTCACACAGAGAGCCCTTACTACCATTCTACACGGCAATAAATTACCTTTTATTATATCAACTATTGTCACTAAATAAAAGCCTTTCCTGTAAAAAGCTGAGCATTATTTCACGAAAGCTCTTTGACAAAATTTAACGCAAAAAATTTTCCACCAACGTCCCAAGAAAAAGGATTTTACTCTTTCTTGTCGAACTTTGTAATGTATGTTATATGTATTGGAGGAATTCTGATGTTTGAATATGCACCTCAGGGAGTCTGTTCCCGCAAAATAAATTTTGATATTGTGGATGGCAAGCTGCACAATGTCCACTTCACCGGCGGCTGCCCCGGCAATTTAATTGCCATCAGCAAGCTGGTGGAGGGCAAGGATGCTCGCGAAATCGCCGAGCTTTTGGCTGGCAATCAATGTGGCGCTCGCGGCACCAGCTGCGCCGACCAATTATCCAAGGCTATCAAGTCTTTTCTGTAAGAGATAAATATCGCCAAACACCTTAGGGAGTAATAGGAAAGGAGGGTTCACTATGTACAAAATTGTAAAAAGTACGGACAATGGTCTGGATGAAATGGAGCTGGACCACTTGGAAAAGGGCTATTGGCTGGACATAGTGGCTCCCTCTGAGGATGAGCTGCAGGAGATTGCAGCTGCCACCGGCATTCAAATGGACTTTTTGAGCGCCGCACTGGACGAGGAAGAAAAATCCCGTATTGAGGTTGAGGACGACCAGATTCTGATTTTGGTGGACATTCCCTTCTTCCGCAGCAATAAGGATTACGATACCCTGCCCTTGGGCATCATCATTACGGAAAACGGCATCACCACCGTCTGCTTAGAGGCCAACGGCGTCACCGCTGACTTCGGCAACCACAACGCCCGCCTCTTCAGCACCTTCAAGAAGACCCGTTTCCTCTTCCAAATTCTCTATAAATCTGCCACTTTATATTTGAAATATATCCGCATCATCATCAAACGCACCGATGAGTTGGAAATTCATCTGCGTCAGTCCATGGAAAACAGCGAGCTTTTTAATCTGCTTGATTTACAAAAATCACTGACCTATTTTTCCACCTCCCTGCGCAGCAATTCCATCGTTATGGAAAGACTGCTCAGATTACGCAATGCCAACGCCACTGCTTCCCAGCATCTTATCAAGGTGTACGAGGAGGACGAGGATTTGCTAGATGATGTTATCATTGAATATAAGCAGGCTGTAGAAATGGTTGAGATGTATAGCCACATTCTCAACAGCATGATGGAGGTTTTCGCCAGCATCATCAGCAACAACCTGAACCTGGTCATGAAATTCTTGGCTTCTGTGACCATCTTGCTGGCCATCCCCACCCTCATCAGCGGTCTGTGGGGCATGAATGTCCATGTTCCCTTTGCCGACAGCCCCTATGGCTTCGCCATTGTGGTGTGTCTCGCCTTCGTGGTGGCCATCGGCAGCGCCCTCTTTTTGTGGAAGCGGCGCATGTTCTAAAAATTTATTACCTATTTTTAAGGAGGTTACAATATGTATTTACCCAAGCTGCACAAGGTTTGGCTGTGCCAAAACAGTCAGGGCGGCATTTATCTAACCCCCAAAATGGCTAACCGTCATGGCCTCATCGCCGGCGCCACCGGCACCGGCAAAACCGTTACCTTGAAGGTTCTGGCCGAAAGCTTCAGCGAAATGGGCGTGCCCGTTTTCTTGGCCGATATCAAGGGTGACGTGTCCGGCATGATTTTGCCCGGTGAGGACAGCGAGGGCTTCCAAAAGCGTATTAAAAACAAGCTAGGTCTGGACATAGATTGGAAATTCAGTGGCTATCCCGTCCGCTTCTGGGATGTGTATGGCAAAATGGGTCTGCCCGTGCGCACCACTATTTCCGACATGGGTCCGGAGCTTTTGAGCCGCTTATTGGAGCTCAACGACACCCAAAGTGGTGTGATGAATATTATCTTCCGGGTGGCTGATGCCCAAGGTCTCCTGCTTTTGGACTTCAAGGATTTGCGCAGCATGGTGCAATATGTGGGCGACCATGCCGCTGAAATCAAAATGCAATATGGCAATGTTTCCTCCCAAAGCATCGGTGCCATCCAAAGAGCATTGCTGCGTTTGGAGGACCAGGGCGGCAATGTTTTCTTCGGCGAGCCTGCCTTGGATATCAAGGACTGGTTTGCCACCGACAGTGAGGGTAAGGGCGTTATCAACCTGCTCCACTGCACCGAGCTCTTCCAAAACCCCCTGCTTTATTCCACATTCCTGCTGTGGATGCTCTCTGAGCTGTACGAAATGATGCCGGAGGCAGGGGATTTGAACAAGCCCAAGATGGTTTTCTTCTTTGATGAAGCTCATTTGATTTTCAAGGACGCACCCCGCTCCCTGCTGGACAAGGTGGAGCAAATTGTGCGCCTCATCCGTTCCAAGGGCATTGGCATTTACTTCATCACCCAACAGCCTGCGGATATTCCTGACAGCGTGCTGGCCCAGCTGGGCAATAAGCTGCAGCATGCACTGCGTGCCTATACTCCCAAGGAGCGCAAGGGGCTCAAGGCGGCGGCGCAAGCCTTCCGTCCCAATCCGGATTTGAATGCGGAGGCAGCCCTGGGCGAGCTGGGTACCGGCGAAGTGCTGGTTTCCCTGCTGGATGAAGAGGGTGTGCCCACCATGGTACAGCGTGCCTACGTGATGCCGCCCCGCAGCTATCTTGGCACCTGCTCCGACGAAGTGCGCCGCCAAGCCATCCAAGAAACACCCCTGCATACCAAATATGCTAAGGCCATCGACAGGGAATCTGCTTACGAGATTTTGCAAAAGCGGGCCCAAGAAGCAGCTAAAGCTGAAGCGGAGCCTGAGTACGAGGAAGAGGAAGCTCAAGGCAGCCTGCGCGATGAAATTCGTCGCAATACGCCCAAAGCGACCACTCGCAGCACCTCCACCCGCAGCACCTCCACTCGTAGCACTCGCACCACCAAAGAGCCGCCCAGCGTCATCGAAAAGGTAGCCACCAGCGCTTTGCAAACCTTCGGTCGCACCATTGCCAGCTCCTTAGCCAGAGGCATTTTAGGCAGCCTTTTAAAGAAATAAGTCTTTTCCAAGAACGTCAGCCCAGTGCTGGCGTTCTTTTTTCTAAAAAAAACTTAAATTTTTTCACATTAGTACTTTACAAATTTAACGCGCTAAAGTATAATGTGAATGTACTCATTAGCAATGCTTGTTCCAAGCAGAAATTTTAATGAAGAGGTGTGAATAATGAAAAAGCTATTAGTATTACTCATGGGTCTCATGATGATGATTATGATGGTTGCCGGTTGCGGCAGCAGCGGCCCCAAGAAAATCGTTATCGGTCTGGACGACAACTTTGCTCCCATGGGCTTCCGTAACGAGAAAAACGAAATCGTTGGTATGGACATTGATTTGGCTCGCGAAGCCTGCAAACGTCTGAACATGGAAGTTGAATTCAAGCCCATCGATTGGGGTGCCAAGGAAGCTGAACTGAAATCCAAACGCATTGACGCTATTTGGAACTGCTTCACCATCAACCCCGAGCGCGAAAAGGTTTATGGCCTGTCCAAGCCCTACCTGATCAACTCCCAATTGGTTGTTGTTCCCAAAGGCTCCCCCATTAAGAAGATTGCTGATTTGAAGGGCAAGAGAGTTGCTGTACAGGACGATTCCACTGGCTCTTACCTGATGGAGCTGCCGAAAAACAAGGCATTGAAGGACTCCTTGGCTGATTATCGTAAATATCCTGACTTTGCAGCTATTTATCTGGAGCTGGACAACAAGCGTGTAGATGCTGCCATTGTTGACGCCGTATTAGCTCGTGGCTACTATGACAAGAAGAAACCCGGTCAATACACCATTTTGGAAGAAAACATGGGTGAAGAGGTTGTTGGTATTGCCTTCCGCAAGGACGACAAAGAATTCCTGCAACGCATTGACAAGGTTATGGACGAAATGAAAAAGGATGGCACCTGCAAAAAGATTTCCGAAAAATGGATGGGCGCTGACATTATTAAATACTAATTCTGCTGAACTCAAGGGCCGAAGCACTTCGGCCCTTACTTTTTTCCCTGCCACACCCTTTTTGCTTGTCAACGCTTTAGCAAAGTGATACAATAAAGTAAGCTTGTGCTGCACGAAAGGCTGCTGCACAAATTTTTGATGAAGATGGAGAAGATTATGGATTATGTTCTGAAGATTATCCCCCAAATGCTTGATGGCTGCATCGTATCAGCCCAAGTATTTTTTATCACCATTGTGTTGAGCATTCCTCTGGGCGTGCTTTTGAGCCTTGGTCGCGTGTCCAGCATCAAGCCCCTGCAAAAATGCATCGGCTTCTATGTTTGGGTAATGCGTGGCAGCCCCCTGATGCTGCAAATTTTCTTTGTTTATTTCGTGCTTCCCTCCGTGGGCATTCGCCTGCCGGACTTCGAATCGGCAGCTGTGGCCTTCGTGCTCAACTATGCGGCATACTTTTGCGAAATCTTCCGCGCCGGCATTCAGGCCATTCCCAAGGGACAGTATGAAGCCGCCCACACCCTGGGCATGAACTATGTGCAGACCATGCGCCGCATTGTGCTGCCCCAGGTGATTCGCATCATCCTGCCGCCCATCAGCAACGAAACCATTACCCTGGTCAAGGACACCTCTCTGGTTTACGTTTTGGCTATGAATGATTTGATGCGTACTGCACGTAATCTGGTACAGCGCGACTTCAATATTACCCCCTTTATCGTAGCAGGCTGCTTCTATCTCTTTGCTACCTTGATTCTGACCCTGATTTTTGAACGTTTGGAAAAGCATTTCTCCAAATATGATCAGTAAGAGCCAAGCAAGTCTAGCCGCTGCAGGAGGAAAAATATTATGAATAAAATTAAAGCACAAAATATCTGGAAAAAATTTAATAAATTAGAAGTCCTGAAGGGCATTGATTTGGAGGTCAATGAGGGCGAAGTGGTGGCCGTTATCGGTCCCTCCGGCGGTGGCAAAAGCACCCTGCTCCGCTGCCTGAACAAGCTGGAAACCATTGACAAGGGCAGCGTCATCATCGATGGCGAGGCTCTCTGCAAGGACACCGGCACTGGAACAGAATATGTAAACAAGGATGAAGTGCGCCGCATTGCCTGCAAAATGGGCATGGTGTTCCAGCAATTCAACCTGTTCCCCCACATGACCGTGCTGCAAAACCTCATTGAAGCCCCTGTGAATGTGCAAAAGCGCGATAAAGCTACTGTGATTAAGGAAGCGGAAGCGTTGCTGGCCAAGGTTGGCTTGAGTGATAAAAGGGATGAATACCCCCGCAAGCTCAGCGGCGGCCAACAACAGCGCGTGGCCATTGCCAGAGCCTTGGCCATGAAGCCCGCCATCATGCTCTTTGATGAGCCCACCTCCTCCCTGGACCCGGAGCTCACCGGCGAGGTTTTGAAAACCATGCGGGAGCTGGCCGAAGAAAAAATGACCATGGTGGTGGTAACCCACGAAATGGGCTTTGCCAAGGAAGTAGCCACCAAGGTAGTCTTCATGGCCGATGGTCGTGTGCAGGCCCAAGGCACCCCGGCAGAGATTTTTGACAATCCCACCAATGACCGCCTCAAATCCTTCCTCAACGTCATCCTCAAATAAGTATTTCCCACCGCCGAGCAGCTCGGCGGTTTTATTTTGCGCAAATTCCTCGTTACTAGTAAATATTTCACAAATTCGTTACGCCTTAGTCGTACTTTAGCCATAACCATTTGCTACAATATAGTTGAGCAAAGAAAGTGACCGCACAGCACGCAACGGTTGCTCTCCTAACTCCCCCTAAACATATCTTTTCATCATACACCTCTCCTTAACTACACCGCACGGCTACGCAAGCGTGCGGTGTAGTTTTTTTGTGGAAAAATATGGTAAAAATTTTACCCAATTTGCATTTTAGTGTATAATATAAGCCAAGATAGAATTTGTTAGCATGAAAACTTGTCTAGGCGAGGTGCGAATAATGTTAGTTTACTTTCTGGGCTTTTTAGGCGGCATCGCTTTATTTATGTACGGTATGCAGCTCATGGGCGACGGCCTGCAAAAGGCTGCCGGTGCCAAGCTGCAAAAAATCTTGGAGGCCATGACCGGCGTTTTGGCCATGGGCATTTTGCTGGGTGCAGTGGTTACAGCCGTGCTGCAGGCCAGCGGCGCCACCACCGTTATGACCGTGGGCCTGGTCAATGCGGGACTCCTCACCTTGAAGCAGGGCTTTGGCATCATCATGGGTGCCAACGTGGGCACCACCATGACCGCCCAATTAATCGCCTTCAAGCTGTCCAATTACATCACGGTTTTGCTCTTCATCGGCTTTTTGATGCAGCTTTTGGCCAAGCGCGCCCGCGGCAAATACCTTGGTCAAGTAATTTTAGGCTTTGGCATCCTGATGCTGGGCATGGACATGATGGGCAAGGCTGTGCTGCCCCTCCGGGACTATCCCGGCTTCGTGGACTTCATCGGCCATTTCTCCAGCAATCCCTTGCTAGGCATCTTCATCGGTACGGTGATGACCGTGCTCATTCAGTCCAGTAGTGCCACCATCGGTATTTTGATTGCCATGGCCAGTCAAGGCCTCATCCCCCTAGAGGGTGCCATTCCCGTGCTCTTGGGCGACAACATCGGCACCTGTATCACCGCCGTATTGGCCTCCCTACGGGCCAACTTAACTGCCCGCCGCGTAGCTGTGGCCCATGTCATGTTCAATGTCATCGGCAGTATTATCTTCGTGGTCTTCATGCAGTGGTTCGTCCACATCGTGATGCTTGTTTCTCCTGAAGGAGATATTGCCCGCCAAATCGCTAACGCTCACTCCGCCTTCAATATTATCAACACCCTGCTCTTCATGCCCTTTGTGGACCCCTTTATATGCTCCACACCCCCTCCATCGCCCTGAGCTTGGCAGTGAAGGAGGTAGTACGCATGGGTAACCAGGCTCGCGAGGACGTGCGCCTGGGCATGGAAGCCATTCAAACCTATGATGCTGAAAAAATCAAATATGTGTTGGAGCACGAGCCCGTGGTGGACTCCCTGGAGCGGGAAATCACCGACTATCTGACGGAAATGAGCACTGCCCAGCTGGACACCAGCCTTTCCATTCGCCACACAGGCCTTTTGCACGCCATCAATGATATTGAGCGTATTGGCGACCATGGTGAAACCTTAGCTAAAAAAGCCCGCAAAATGTTTGAGGATGAGGTAAATTTCTCTCCTGAAGCCCAAGAGGAGCTGGCCCAGCTCAGCGAAATGGTGCTGCGTGCCAGCGGTCGCGCTTTGGAGGCCTTGGAGAAGAACGACAAGCTCATTGCGGAAGATGCGGTGCGCTTGTGTCGCGAGGTCAAGCAGTATCAAAAGGTCATCCGCAAGAACCATATTACCCGCCTCAACGAGCATGTGTGCGAGCCCGTGGCCGGCTTCGTCATGCTGGAGCTCTTGATTAACATGAAGCGCGTCAGCGACCACTCCAAAAACATCGCCCAGCTGGTACAGGGCACCTTCTGATTGGCTAAAACAGAAAAATATCAGTACCATAATGCAAATCATCAAGCTGCATTCTGCAATTCAGTCAGAATGCAGCTTTTTATCTATACTCTTCTAAAAAGTTTTCACTTTTTTTACTTTTTATAATCTCTAGGGCTTTTACTATTTCGCCTTAAAGTATTACAATATAATGTGAATTATTATGGATTTAAGGCTTAGTTCAGCTTACGGAGGTTATCATGCAGATTGGTTTAGACATTGGCAGCACCACTATTAAGATTGCTGTGTTGGACGACGCGGGCACCCTGCTCTTTAGCAAGTACCAGCGCCACTACAGCCAAATTGCTACCAGAATATTAGAATTGCATAGGGAGCTCATGACTAAATTTCCCACCCTCCGCAAAGCACGCTTGGCCATCAGCGGCAGCGCCGGCATCGGCATCGCCGAAAGCTGTGGCATTCAGTTCGTCCAGGAGGTGTTCGCAGAAAAAATCTGCACCGAAAAGCTCCACCCCGGCACCGATGCCGTCATCGAGCTGGGAGGCGAGGATGCCAAGATTCTCTTTTTGGGCCGTCATTTCGACGCCCGCATGAACGACAGCTGCGCCGGTGGCACCGGCGCTTTTATTGACCAAATGGCAGCTCTTTTGAACGTGGAAACGGACCAAATGAACGAGCTGGCCCAAGAGGCCACCACTAGCTACACTATTGCCAGTCGCTGTGGCGTCTTTGCCAAAAGCGACATCCAGCCCCTGCTCAATCAGGGTGCTGCCAAAAGCGATTTGGCCGCCAGCATTTTCCATGCGGTAGCCAGCCAAGCGGTAACAGGCCTTGCCAAGGGGCGTCCCATTGAAGGCAATGTACTTTACTTAGGCGGACCCTTGACCTTCATGAGCTGCTTGCGGGACGCTTTCGACCATATTTTGAACATTAAGGGCGTTTGCCCGGAAAATAGCCTTTATTACGTAGCCATGGGCGCGGCCTTCTGCGCCGAGCACGAGGTGGATTTTGCTGAGTTACCCGCCAAGCTTGAGGCAGCCATCAAAACCCACACCTTTGAACACATGGCGCCCCTGTTTCAAAACGAAGCGGACTACCAAGCCTTTTACGAACGTCACCAGAAAGACTCCGTCACCATCTCCACTCCCGAAAAGGCCACCCAAGCCTTCATCGGCATCGACTCCGGCAGCACCACCATCAAAATTGCTGTCATGAGTCCCGCAGGGGAGCTTTTGGACTCCTTCTACCAAAGCAACAAGGGTAACCCCGTCATCGCGGTGCAGGATTATCTCACCAATTTTTACCAAAAATATCCTCATTGCCAGCTGCTTGCCGGCGCTGTTACCGGCTACGGCGAGGATTTGATTCGCCATGCCTTCGGCATGGACTATGGCATTGTGGAAACCATGGCCCATTTTTATGCAGCCCATTATCTGGAGCCCAATGTGGACTTTATTCTCGACATCGGCGGCCAAGATATGAAATGCCTCAAAATTCACAATGGCGCCATTGATAATATCTTTTTAAACGAAGCCTGCTCCAGCGGCTGCGGCAGCTTTTTGCAGACCTTTGCAGAGATTCTTGGCTACAGCGCCGAGGAATTTGCTAAGATTGGTCTTTTTGCCGACATGCCCGTGGATTTGGGCAGTCGCTGCACCGTCTTTATGAACAGCAGCGTCAAGCAGGCCCAAAAGGACGGCGCCTCCGTGGCCAATATCAGCGCGGGCCTGTCCATCAGCATTGTGAAAAACGCCTTGTACAAGGTCATTCGTCCCAGCAGCAAGGCTGCCATCGGCCAGCACATCGTGGTCCAGGGTGGCACCTTCCTCAACGATTGCGTGCTGCGCGCCTTCGAGCTGGAAATGGGCCTTGATGTGGTGCGCCCCAATATTGCCGGCCTCATGGGTGCCTATGGCGCGGCCCTGTATGCCCAGCGCCGCTACCAGGACAACCCCAAGCCCAGCAGCATTATTCAGCTAGCGGATTTGGCCAACTTCCAGCACACGGTAAAGGGCGTCACCTGCGGTCTGTGCAATAACCATTGCCATTTGACCATCAACATTTTCGCCAGCGGCAAGCGCTTCATCAGCGGCAATCGCTGCGAGCGCCCCATCACCCACATGGCGCCCAAGGATGACCTCAATTTATATCGGCAAAAGCTGGAGCTGCTGAAAAATTTACCGAACAACGAAGAGCCCACTCGCGGCACCATGGGCATTCCCATGGGCCTCAACATGTACGAGCTGCTGCCCTTCTGGCAGGGACTTTTAAACCAGCTTGGCTTCAGGGTGGTGACCAGTCCCTTTGAGGATAAAAACATTTATCGCCTGGGCCAAAGCACCATCCCCAGCGACACTGTTTGCTACCCCGCCAAGCTCATGCACGGTCACATCAAATGGCTCTTGGACCAGGGCCTGGACCACATTTTTTATCCCTGCATGACCTACAACATCAGCGAGCAGGGTACGGAAAACTGCTATAATTGCCCCGTGGTGGCCTATTACCCCGAGGTGCTCCACGCCAACATGCGTGAGCTCACTAAAGCCACCTTCTTCTTCGATTATCTGGGCCTTTTGCATAAAAAAATCCTGGTGCAAAAGCTTTACGAAATGCTGCACCCAAGCTACCCCGACATCACCAAAGGCGAGCTCAAAAAAGCGGTGGAGGCAGCCTTTAAAGCCTACTACGCCTTTGAAGAGCAGGTGAAGGAGCGTGGTCAAGGGATTATTGCCCTGGCCCGCGCCCAACACAAGCCCATTGTGGTGTTAGCCGGACGTCCCTACCACATCGACCCCAAGGTCAACCACAGCATCGACCGCCTCATTACCACCATGGGCGCTGCGCTGGTCAGCGAGGACGCGGTTAGCAGCCATGTGACGCCCAAGGATTTGAGCACCGATCTGCAGGTTTTGAACCAATGGACCTACCACAGCCGCCTTTATGCTGCGGCCAAATACGTCACGGAAAACCCCGATATGCACATGATTCAGCTGGTCAGCTTCGGCTGTGGCTGCGATGCCATCACTGCCGACGAATGCCGCCGCATTCTGGAGGAGCACGGACGCATTTATACCCAAATCAAGATAGATGATATCGACAACCTTGGTGCCGCGAAGATTCGCATTCGCAGCCTGTTCTCCGCCGCCAACCTGTTCGATTTAGATAATAATTAAAGGAGTTTTTGCTATGCAAGAAGCTTCGCAAACTAATTTTGTTCCTTTTACTGAGGAGATGCGCCAAACCCACACCATCCTCGTCCCCGGCATGCTGCCCCTGCACTTTTCCCTGCTCAAGGCCGCCCTCGCCAGTTGTGGCTACAAGGTAGAAATTTTGCAGAACACTAGCCGTGAGGTGGTGGAAACCGGCCTCAAATATGTGAATAACGACATTTGCTATCCCGCCCTTTTGGTCATCGGCCAGCTGCTGAATGCGCTGGAAAGTGGCAAATATGATTTACAAAAAACAGCCCTCATCATCACCCAAACCGGTGGTGGCTGCCGCGCCTCCAACTATATTTACCTTTTGCGTAAAGCATTAGAAAAGGCTGGTTTGACTAATATCCCCGTGGTCAGTCTCAACGTCAACGGTCTGGAGAAGCAGCCAGGCTTTCATGTGAATGCCACCATGGTGCGCAAATTTTTGGCCGCTGTCATTTATGGTGACGCCCTCATGTATTTAACCAATAAAATTCGCCCCTACGAGGTAGTACAGGGTGCTGCCGACGAACTGGCCCAAAAATGGCTGGGCAAGCTCAGCGACGCCTTCGCCAGCGGCAAGGCCCAAGCCATGAGCAACATCAAAAAGCTCACCAAAGCCATCGTCAGCGAATTTGCTGAGGTGCCCATTGTGAACCGTCCCAAAACCAAGGTAGGCATCGTGGGCGAAATTTACATCAAATATGCCGCTCTGGGCAATAACAATCTAGAAAAATTCCTGCAGAAGCAGGACTGCGAGTACATGCTCCCCGGTCTCTTGAATTTCGTCATGTATTGCGTGGATACTTATTTGACGGATTACAAGCTGTACGGTGGCAGCTTCCTCAAGTATGGTGCCAACAAGGGCGCCCTGTGGTATCTGAAGCATTTGGAGAGCATCCTGCACAACGCGCTCAACACGGCCCCCTTCAGCGCCCCCGCCACCTATGAGGAAACCAAGGCCCTCGTCAAGGGCGTCATTGGCTACGGCAATAATATGGGCGAGGGCTGGCTTTTGACCGCAGAAATGCTGGAGCTGGTCCACAGCGGTTATACCAATATTATCTGCGCCCAACCCTTCGGCTGCCTGCCCAACCACATTGCCGGTCGCGGCATGATCAACAAGATCAAGGAGCTGGCCGAGGAAGCCAATATTTTGGCCATCGATTACGATGCCAGCGCCTCCAAGGTCAACCAGGAAAACCGCATCAAGCTCATGCTGGCCACCGCCCAATAATACTGCATGCAAAACCTAAACCGCTGATATAAAGCGAACATTCTTTTTGGTAGAATTTTGCTACCCATAAAAATAACCCTTCACTCCTGCTGGGGAATGAAGGGTATTTTTGCTGTTTAGTGGCTAACTAGGCTCTAACCTAAAAGACATGTATTTCCCTAGAAAATCAAGACCAGGGTTCCCGCCGTGATGAGCAGGCCGCCAATGATGGTCTTCGTAGTGATGGCCTCGCCCAAAATGAAGAAGGCCATGACCATGGTAATAACCACGCTGAACTTGTCCACGGGCACCACCTTGCTGGCCTCGCCAATCTGCAAGGCGTAAAAATAGCAGAGCCAGGACAGGCCTGTGGCCAAGCCGCTGAGCACTAAGAAGGTCCAGCTTTTCGCTGTGATATCAGCGATTTGCTGATGCTTGCCGGTGGCAAAGACGATGAGCCAGGCCATTACCAGCACCACCACCGTGCGGATGGCAGTGGCAAGATTAGAATTGACATTTTCAATACCGATTTTCGCAAAAATAGAGGTCAGCGCCGCAAAAACTGCTGACAAAAGCGCGAAAACAACCCACATAATTTTTTCTCCTCCGTTTAGAGCAAGGCATGTTGACACAAGCTTGACTCTATTATTTTGACACAATTATATTACTTATTATCGTGTTAGTCAATTCCCGAAAAAAGTGCTATACTATAGTAAAAAAAGTAAAGGAGACTTCCACCATGGAACAAAACATAAAAATTGCCCTCTATAATGCACCCGTGGGCACCCTTCTCATCAAATACGAGGATGATGCTGTGGTTTTCTTACAAAAGACCACCGAAGCCTTGCAAGCCGACCAACCCACTGCCTTGTCAGAGCTTGTTTTTCACCAGCTGGACGAATATTTTGCCGGCAAGCGCACCAGCTTTGACTTCCCCTTCCGCCTGAAAGGCACGCCTTTCCAAATGCAAGTTTGGGAAGCACTGCAAAAAATTCCCTATGGCGAAGTGCGCAGCTATCAGGATCTGGCAGCCAGCATTGGTCGTCCCACCGCTTGGCGCGCTTGTGGCTCTGCTGCCCATGCCAACCCTATCGCTATTGCCATTCCCTGCCACCGCGTCATCGGTAAATACGGCTCACTGTTAGGCTATAGCGGTGGTGTTGAGATGAAGCAAGCCTTGCTGAAGCTGGAGAACGCCCAAATACCTGCCTATAAGGGTAGTGTGTAACCAGCGTCCACAGCTGTTGAGTACACTTGGGAGAAGCTTTTATGAATGTTTTTACTTGGATCAACGAGCTTTTAGGCACCGAAAACGCCGAGGGCATCATTGCCATTTCCGCGCTGCTGGCCTGGATGCTACCCAAGCTGCTGTATTTTTGTGTTAAATTCATCTTTAATACCCTGCTGTTTTTGGCCAATGTTTTCAGCAGGGACAAGCTGGAGCTGTGGCTGAAAAGCAAAATCAACTACTTTTTGGCCAATTTGGCCCACGGTGCCAAGGTTTCGGACATCCCCCGCTGGCTGAACAAGGACCAATTCGCCCTGCGGGAGGTCCACTGGGACCGAGCAGGGCTTGTGGTGGACGTACCCTCGGTGATCGTCACCATCAATCTGCCCACCTTTGGCTACAACGTCTTCAAGCTCAGACTGCGCTACCTTTTTAATCAGGCGGAGTTCATGAGCCAACTGGACAAGCTGCTGCACAATTCAGTGCGCGAAATTCGCGTGCAGGAGCCGGCCATCAGCTATCTGGACAAGCATTTGGCCCTGCTGGCCAGCAAGTCGGAGGGAGGCGCCACCAGTGCTGCTGCCCCATCCGGCAAAAAAGAGACCATCATCACCCTTTTACAGGAGGCCGTGGATTACCATCTGCATGTGCTGGTGGAGCACGGCAGCCTGCAGCTGAAGCTCTACGACGAGCTTTTTGTGGTGCAAAATATCAATTTTGATTTATATAATCGGGCTGCCAGCTTCGAGGCAGGACAAAAAAATTTTTTGTTCACGGCCATGCTGACAGGCATTTATGAAGGAGCCAACCTGACCTTGTGCAACAAGCCCAACAGTCGCTCGGAATACCAGCTGGGCATCAACAAGCTGACCATCACGCCGGGCCTGTGGCAAGCGATTCAGGAGCGCTGCAGCCAGCTAGAGCAGCTGGAGTTTGCTCCGGGACAGGCTGTGGGCGTGCTCCGTGACATCCGCCTGGATTTCAAGGTGGCGGATAGAGTGCAGGTTGTCGGCCTTGAAGGCGAGTACCGCATCATCAAGCCCACTATTAAGGCTTGGCGCAGCTTCGAGCTTCCCAGCAGCCTCGAAGGCGTCCTTGCTTGGACCGAGCAGGGACTGCAGCTGCCGGACAATTTCCTCGTTTTCAAAAATGGACTGCGCATGCGCATCCCCTGCTCATGGCAAAACGGCAAGCTAAAAATGGACTTTCCCTCCCTGGACGAGCTCAAGCAAAAATATATGGGCGTTGTCAAGCAGGCCAAGGAAGCTGCCAAGTCTTATTTTGGCAAGCTGTGGTGAAGCCCAGGCTCTTCCTGTAACGAAACGTTACTCGAAACAAATGTTTATACTGCAATGAAGCCCCCGGCATGTGTAGTACGCCGGGGGCTTTTCTTTGTATAAAGCGCTATTATTTTCTTGCAATATCACCCACACCATTGAGAATAATGGAGGGTCTGTAGGAAAAGACGTTAATATTTTCCAGAGTAGAGACGCCGCTCAGGACCAGTGCCGTCATCAAGCCACTTTCCATACCTGCTACAATATCCGTATCCATTCTGTCGCCAATCATGACAGCATCGGCGGAATGCACGTTGAGCATTTTTAAGCCAGTGCGCATCATGAGGGGATTGGGCTTACCCACAAAGTAAGGTGTTTTGCCCGTAGCTAGGGAAATAGGTGCCACTAAAGCCTGACAAGCAGGAATGATACCCATCTCCGAGGGTCCCGTCATATCGGGGTTGGTGCCCACAAGGCGCGCACCTTTATTGATCAGCTGCACTGCTTTGATAATCATGTTGTAGTTATAGGAATCAGTTTCGCCCACCACCACATAATCTGGATTAACATCGTTCATAGTGATGCCCACGTCATAGAGGGCGTTGACCAAACCTGGCGCGCCAATGACATAAGCGCTGCAGCCGGGAGCCTGCTCTGCCAGAAATTTGGCCGTTGCCAAAGCACTGGTATAAAAATGGCTTTCGTCCACATCAAGCCCCATGCGGGACAGCTTTTGCCGGAGCTCTCTGGGACTGCGCTCACTGGAATTAGTCAAAAAGAGAAAGGGCTTATCCTCCTTATATAGCCAATCCACAAACTCCTTCACCCCGGGCAGGATGCAGTTGCCGTGGTAGATAACTCCATCCATATCACTAATATAACCCTGTTTATTGCGTAATATTTCTAGTAATTCTTCATTTACCTTGTACATTTTTTACCTCCACTATCTGTTTAGCTTTATTATGCTCTCAAAGAGCGAAATAAGCAAGCACTTCCGCAAAAACTACATCGCGATGTTGTTTTTGCCGAAGTTTTTCCAAAGAAGTTCGCTTATTTCTTCGGCAAGGACAAAAGCAGCACCGTAAAGATGATGCAGCTCATACCGATATAGTCCGGCAACACGAGTCTAGTATCCAAAAGCAGCACCACGGCGATGATGGAAGCTAATGGCTCGGCGCAGGAAACAAGGCTGGCCTTGGTAGAGCCAACGATTTTTAAGCCTGCTAAATAAAGAGCATAGCTGGCAATGGTAGCGCCAATGATGAGGTAGCTCATAGCCCCATAAGCCTGCATATTCCAGCTGCCTGCAGGAGTGAAGGGGTTGCGCACTGCAATGAGCGCCAAACCACTGAGCAGCTGTCCCCAACCGATAATCACCGTAGCCGGGTAATGCTTTAAAAGCTCCACAGGCTGAATGCTGTAAAAAGCGTAAGAAATGGCAGACAATAGACCGATAACAATGGCTGCTGGCGATAGCGCCAAGCTGGTCAGACTGCCATGGGTAGCAATGAGAAAAACGCCCACTAAAGCGCCGCAAATGCCCACCAGCTCCCGACCATCGGGCCAAGCACGATGCTTGTAGCTCATGTAAACCATAACCCAAATGGGTGCACTATATTGCAGCACTGTGGCTGTGGCAGCATTGCACAGAGAGATGGTGTAATAGAAGCCCAGCTGGGCCCCTAAAATGCCCACGAAGGAAAAGCACAGCAGGGAGAGGAAATGCTGACGCAGGATGGTGAAGATGTTTTGCCTGAGCACAGCAATGGTGTAGGCCAAAAACAGCGCACCGGCCACTATTTGCCGCACCATGACCAGCCATACTGCGTCCACCTGATGGTATTGAAAAAGATATTGTCCGGCCACGCCGCCAAGTCCCCAGCAGGCCGCCGCCATGACTATTAACATAATTCCCTTCAGCAAAGCTTTTCCTCCTTCATATCTTCTTAGATGTGGGTCTCATCCATACTAGTCATAGGAAGTAATATAGCACTTTTTGACCCTCTTGTCCACCAAATTCCGGACACAAAAAAAGACCAGGCGTTGTGAGTAGCCTAGCCATCCGTCGTGATTATTTCTTCAGGGAATGCTTTACAATCTCGCGATTGAGCTCCTGAAGCGTGGGTCGCTTGGACCAATCCTGTGCAGTCATTTTCTTTTGCATATAGGTGTCTACTCCTTTCTTTATAATATTATCCATATCCAAGTGGTTACCCTATTATAAGCAATATAAGCTTCTTTGTCCAGCCCTTTGCCCGTGATTTTACATATTTATTACTATTGTGGCATTTTATGCTGTTGTGAGATAGTTAGCCCCCGGCGCTTTGTGCACATACCGGGGGCTTGCTTTACTAAAGGATTTTTTTCCACACCCTATTTCTTAATCGTGCAAGGCCGGAGTCCATCAAATTCATGAATGCTCAAGGTCCCACCCTTAGGCACCACAATCACATCTGCATCATACTTGCCTGACACCAGCTTTTCCAGCACCTTGTAGGGGCCGGGCAAACGCGTCAGCGTCCCTCCCAAAAGCTGCACCAGGGGCATGATATAGTCCTCCACCTCTTTTAGGTCATAAGTTCCTGTATCAATAATATAAAAATCGGTAAAGCCCTTGTACAGCTTCTTGAGCACGGTCTCCGCCTCAGCTTGACCACGCTCCTTTACCAGCTTGGCATAATCAATGGTGGAATTTTGCATGAAGTTCATCCAGCTTTTAGTGATGAAAATAGCTCCATCAGGACGCTTGATGCCGGAGCCAGTTAACAGCACATCAATGCAGTCCATGGTTCTGGGCACGGCGATGGGGCAGGTGGTGGCCTGCAAATCACAGGTGGCCTTGCCGCAGCCAGAAACACAAATGATTATTTCCTCGGCCTCCGTATTATTGTCGATGATGCTTTGCAGTGTCCCGTGCATCTTCTGTGGATTGCTGTGCAGCGCCACATCAAGGTAATGCACTTCGCCTGCAAAGCCCACTTTGTTTATGGTATTTTCTAGCTCCTTTTGCAGAGTTATGCAAGAATAAATTTCTCTTTTGTTCATTTTATCAGCTCCACATCCTCGTTTTTTTTTATCATATCTGCCAACGATTTATAAACCAAAAACTCCAAAGTAGCAATAGTAGGACTGCAGTACCATATAATCCCTACTTCCCTTAAGCAAATGCTTTAGCTTTCCATTTTACATCTATTTGCATATTCTGTTCCACACAATAACTTAAATACATATTAATCAAAGTTTGGTATGGAATACCCTTTATTTCAGCCAAATACTTAAAATACTCGATAACCTCTACGTCCAAATTGATCGTGACCTGCTTCTTGGTCTTTTTTGCATAAACATTTTTGGTAGAATTGGAAAAATCATATTCATCTCTGATCAAACTTTACCTCCTACTTTCATACCATGCGAAGTATATTTCTCCTATAATTCTTTTCACATTTTAATATGATCCCATATAAACAGCTCCCAATAAAAAAGCACCTGCCAAGCTCTGACAGGTACCAACCGAACCGCACGTCCGGGCAGAAGCTCCTTGCACTCACGAACACTGCGCTTGCAAGGCTACCACTGCAACTATTTCTATTATACACAATTCTTATATCCAGTACAAGTGTTTAAGATGCGAACAAATTGTAAATTTTACTTTTGCGCAAACTTGACTAATAGAAATAAAGAGCAAAAACAAAAAGAACTCAAAGCAGTATCAAAATCGTATCAACCGGAAAATGAAAAATCCCCTGACCACTATATCTAGTAATCAGGGGATGGATTTCAGCAGTTAATAACTACATGTAGCTACTAGTGTAGCTGCCGCAATTATTTAATTTCTACGGTAGCGCCAGCTTCTTCCAGTTTAGCTTTCAGAGCGTCAGCGTCAGCCTTGGAGATCTTTTCTTTTACAGGAGCGGGAGCGCCGTCAACCAGAGCTTTAGCTTCTTTCAGGCCCAGGCCAGTAGCTTCGCGAACAGCCTT